>NZ_JBIARH010000008.1:0-282323 GCF_042889785.1 Streptomyces sp. NPDC002476
CACGACTCGACCTGCTCGACCGTCAGCTCATCAGCACACAGTCACAACAACGACGAACAGCGCCACCCGTCACCCCAGATGCGGTTGCAGTACTAGGTGTTCTGTCCCGGGAGGTTGTGGACGGTGATGCAGGTCTCGGCTGAGGGATCTTGAACGGGTGAGGGCCTTCGACGAATGGGCCTACACACGCCCCTACAGCTCAGAAGCCGAACGACGCGACGCCTTCCCGCAATGGCTGCACACCTACCATCACCACCGCGGACACACCGCACTGAAAGGCACACCACCCGCCAGCCGCGTCCCCAACCTCAGGGGGGCCACTGGCTGACTCCACCGAGCAGTTCACCGAGCCACTCGCCTCGGCCACCGAGACGGGGCTGATCCCCGACCCGGATGCCGTCCGCGCCATCTGGGAAGACGCAACCGCCGCACCCGACTGGGCGGGCCCGGCACTGTGGCTCCACGGCGACCTGCATTCGGCCAACATCCTCACCGCGGACGGCTCCTTCTGCGGCGTGATCGACTTCGGCGACCTCTGCGCGGGCGATCCGGCCTGGGACCTTGCCGCCGCCTGGAGCCTGCTGCCGGACGGTGCCGCCGACCGCTTCTATGACGCCTACCAGCCGACCCCGGACGCCGTGACCCTGCGCCGCGCCCGCGGCGTTGCGGTGCAGCGTGCCCTTGTGGGCATCCACATCGGAGAGGCCGGTGTCCATGGCCGCCCCGGCGGCAAGGCAACCTGGGGCCCACCCGCTCACGCCGCACTGCGACGCCTCATCGCAACGGCCGGTGATCGAGAGGCCCGAGCAGACCGCCGGAGCAATACGGGCACCCATGGCCTTCACCGGGCAGCGGCGACCGGCGAAGGCCGGTGCATCGACATTCACGCCCGAGAGATCCTCCGGGGGCTTGCCATAGCGGCGGTAGCGGTTCACTCATTTCGATGTGGTGGTGCGAGAGCCCAGCTCCGCGGCAACATCCGCGACGGGGCGGGTACGGCAGTGCACAAGGCTCCTCGCGACAACCGACGGTTTGGATGCCTGAAACACAACAGCCACGCTGGAGCGTCATTCCACAACCGATCCTTGGCGAGTCACAACGGTTGGTTGGGCGCGCCTAAGGTGAAGCAGTGGACACCGAGGCATTGCGATCGTTCGTCCGGGCAGCCGAGTTCGGACAATTCCAGCATGCGGCCGATGAGCTGGGCGTGACACAGCAGGCAGTCTCCAAGCGGATTGCTTCGCTGGAGCGCGAGCTGGAAGTCCGTCTGTTCGCACGTACCGCCCGAGGGGTTGAGCTGACGCTCGATGGTCAGGCGTTTCTTCCTCACGCGCGGAGCATCGTCGCGGGTGTCGACCGTGCCGTCACCGCAGTGAGGCCGGGCTCCCGGGCCCTGCGGATCGACGTTCTCGGACTGCGAAGCGCGCAGGCCGTTGTTCTGCACGACTATTGGCGGTCGCATCCCGAAACCGATCTCGACGTGGTGACCCTCAGGGTCGACGACCCACGCGTGGCGGTCGCCGCCGTCGAAGCGGGCGATATCGACGCCTCGTTCCGTACCGTCACCGACCCGGCCGCACTGCCGCCCGACGTGCAGATGATCCACGCTTTCGACTCCCCGCTGGAACTTCTCGTCGGCCCGAGACATCCGCTCGCCTCCGCACGAAGACTGACGCCACCGCAGCTGCGCAAGCACCGGATCTGGGTGCCGGGTATCGCCCCCCGAAGCGAATGGGCGGACTTCTACGATCAGCTCGCCGCCGACTTCGACCTGCGCATCGACGCGGCAGGCCCGCACTTCGGGGACGAAGTGCTCCTGGACACCCTCGCGGACTCGTCGGACGTGGCCACCCTCGTCGGCGCACGCGACCGGTACATCTGGCCGACGAACCACGACCTGCGCCGCATCCCTGTCGTGAATCCGACCCTCGCATACCCGCTCTCGCTCATCCTCCCCAGAACGAATCCGCATCCGGAACTCCGTCGGATCATCGCCCACCTCGGAACCCTGCCGAGGCTTGCCGAGGCGGTCTGGCTCCCGTCCTGGGCGACGACGCCACAGCGCGTCGACAGCGAGATCGCGAATTCTCACGGGGTCCAGCCCCGACAGGGGTGACTCGACCGGCTGCCGACGGCAGCCTCCACCAACACCTTGTGAGTCCTGTCCAGTCACGGGTACAGCGAGCAAAGGGGCGTGGCATGTCCAGCGACCGTCTCATGCGCATTCACAGCGCCGAGTTCCAGGCCATGGCCGAGAGGGCGGCGGCTGTACCTCACGGGCGCGCCCATCGACGTGGCGGAGAACGTGTGGATCGGCGCCGGTGCCACGATCCTGCCCGGTGTCGGCATCGGCCGTGATGCCGTGGTCGCCGCCGGTGCGGTCGTGGCCGATGACGTTCCGCCGGCAAGCCTGGTGACCGGCACCAAGGCAACCGTGCACCGACGGTGGTGACGACCTCTCCGGGGACGCACCGCACCCAAGGTCTTCGGCCGAGCCGCCTACCGACCGGCCGACCGGCCCCGGCTCGGGTTCCGGCCGGCCTGCTCATCCCAGCAGTCGGTGGAAACGACCTCCTGGAGGCTTCACCGACTGGATGGTGTGCGGATTCAGGCTGCTTCGGCGGGATGGGCGGCGTTGGTCGGGACGACGTGCGAGAGCCCATGGGAAGCGAGCGGTTTCCGGAACGGCTTCCAGATCGCCGGGTCGGCCAGGTTCGTGAACAGCCCCTGGCAGGTGTTCGTTTCCCCGGTCACCAGTCCGTACACGACAGCCTTGTCGGAGCCGGATGCGTTCGGATCGAACAGCGGCCCGCCGCTGTCGCCGGGCGCGACCCGCGTTGCCGCCGTGCCCGCGCAGATGAACTGCTTGTCCCAAATGCCTCCTTCGGTGTCGAACTCGGTGACGGGAAGCCTCGCTTCGCGCAGGCGTGACGGCTTTTCCGGATCGGCGAGGTCGGTACGCCCCCAGCCGGCGGCGTGCACGAGGCGACCCGGCTGCAGCTTCGTTCGCAAGGGGGCAAGGGCCGCACTCGCCTGGTCGGCGGGCTTGTCGAGCACGATGAGGCCCAGGTCCGTGTTGGTCAGTGTCGAGAATTCGGGGTGGCTGTAGACGGAGAAGTGAGCATCGGTCACCACCGTTCCCCCGGGCGTACTCGAATCGGCCCGCCCCATGACGAGCCGGATCTTGACCTTGCCCTGCACGACGACCTTCGCGCAGTGCGCCGCCGTGGCGACGACCCGGCTGTCGATGAGAGCTCCACCGCAGAAGTGCGACCACGCCCCGTCGTCATCCTGTTGTTCGATCTGCACGACGAAGGGCCGCTTGCCGTCCGCGACCGGATCTCCGCCTACGATCGCCGAGGCGGATGGCGCGGCGGTACCCACGATTCCGAACGCACAGGCGCCCGCGAGGGCAGTGACCGCCTGTCGGCTCATTGACTTGCGCAAGAAGACCCCCACTTTCGTATGCCACCGGGCACCGCCCCGGCGGGCTCGTACGGGACCGGCACCCGGCCGTCCCTTCCGGTCCCGATCCTGGGCCGGAAGCCCTTCCGACGGGTCTCGACACCGTGTCAGACACATCAGGGCATTCACTCAGCTGTGTAACAGCCATGGGCCGCCGGCTCCGGGGCAGGCCCGATGGCGGCGTGTCCCGGCACGCGCACGGGGTCGACAGGCCAGACCGGAATTGTCGTGATCCACACTTGTGACGACTTCCAAGCAGCTCCTGGTCCGGACCGCCGCCCGCAACAAGGCCGAGTGGTGCGCGGCGATGAGCCGGTCGCACGGCGTGGTGGGCGAGTTCGGAGCACAGGCATGGGCGTCCTGTACGACGGGTGACCGCGGTCCCGTACGCCGGGAGGAGCGACGGGGCCCGGAAAGAAACATCAGGGTGCCCGGCGTACGGCGGCGCGCACGCCGGGCACCTCGTTCAGGCTCGTGACCTACGTGCGGGACCCCTGCTCGTCCCACAGCCACTTCATGTCGCCGTCGAAGTGCGGACTGTCGTTGTTGTTGCTGGTGCCGTTGTGGATGTAGCTGGTCACCCCGTTGATGTTCCCCAGGCCGGTCACGGGGTCGTACTTCCGCAGCCAGGGGCCCCCGCTGCCCCCTTCGTTGAATCCGGCCGCCTCCATCATGATCACGGCTGAGTCGACGGTGGAGGTCGTCGTGCGGCCGGCGAACTGGTCCTGGGTGTAACCGGCGCCGTGGTTCAGCGGGTAGCCCACCATGAGGAGGTCCTCGTAGAACGTGTAGTTCCAGGACAGGCCGTTGCCGCCGACCGCGTCGACCACTCGCTGGCCCTGCTGGTTGAGGTTCACGGTGACCAGCGCGAAGTCGTAGGGGCGACCGCCGCCGTCGAGCCAGTAGTCGAAGGCGCGGAAGTACTTGGCGGTGAACTTGCCGTAGGGGGCCTCCTGGCCGCCGGTGTTGTAGGCGGGCATGAAGACCCAGTTCTTCATCCACACCCGGTCCGACGGGTCGCCGCCGTGGCCGCTGCCCCCGATGGCGACGCAGTGGCCCGCGGTCGCCACCATCATCTTCGACGGGCTGTTGATGGAGGCGCCCGAGCACTGGTACGTCTTCTTGGGGTCGAGGGGGTTGGTGTACTCGACCTTGCCCACGGTACGGATCAGCGGGAGGTCGGCCGCCAGCTCCTTCCCGAACTCCTTCTCGACCTCCTTCACCATGGCCTTCGGCAGGCCCTTCGCCCACCCACGCGCCGACGCGGCGGGTGCGGCGGGCGGGACGGAGCCGGGCGGGCCCGTGGGTGCCTGGGCCCGGCTGTGCGCCGACGCGGCCGGATCGGGCCTCGGCAGCCACTTGGCCTGGTCGGCGGCGGTGGCCTTCGGTAACCGGGACATGGCGTGGAATCGCTCCACCTTCCGGGCCTCGTCCGGGGTGTCCACACCGGTCGCGTGCTCGGTCGACGCGAGCCTCGTGCCCGCGCCGGTGCTCGTGCTGGTGTCCGTCCGCGCCGCGCCGTCGAGGGCCTGGGCGGAGGCCGGGACGGCCGTCAGGCCGCCGATCGCCAGGGACGCCGCCGCCAGAACTCCCAGCAGCAGCTTGCTTCTCCTACGCGAAACCGTCCGTGACCTCGTGCGTGTTGTCATGTATCCCCCCTTTGTCGGAAACGGGGGTACGATTCGTCGCCCCCGCTTCGTTGATCGTCGCCGGGCACCCGGGGCGGCGGAAGAGCGCCCGAAGAGATCACGCCGCCGTGCCCGGGGCGGCGGAAGCATGCGGGGGCGCGGGGAGCCGCCCGTGAGCAGCACGGATCACCTGTCAGGCGAAACAGCCGGATGTCTCGTACAGAGGCGGAAAATGGCACGATAAGGCCGTACGTACGGTACGGGCCGGTGTCGAACCGGATGCGGCAAACGCGTCGGGCCGGGGGATTCGGGACCGTCGTCGGCCTGGCCCGGACCACCTGGCGACCTTCCTTCGGTCGGTCGCCTTTGGGCCGCCGTCCTTGGTTGGTTGGACCGGCGGGTCCCCCAGGACCGGCTGCGCGTCCTGCTCGGCGAGGTCCGCCCCACCTATGCGCGCGACCCCTAAGTTCTTCGGAGCGGACATCGACGGGGTACCGCTGTGCGCCGACGACCTGGACTGGTTCTTCGGGCAGGACGAGCCCGTGTGCGGGACCGCCCGGAAGCCGGGTACGTACCCCGTGGCCGACCAGGGCCGTTCGGTATCGGGGGCCGTGCCGCCCGGCGACGCGGAGACCGCGGCTCAGCAGTTGAGTCCGCCCGGGCCACCGAAGAAGAGGTAACTGCCCCACGACGAACCGGAGTGGTTCGTCACTTCGAGGCCGTAGCAGTTCTCGGAGGTGGGCTCAGGCGCCAGGTCGGCCGACTCCGCTCCCGTGGGCAGGGCGGTGATGACGTCGTGCTGGTAGGCGGCGTGGCCGTAGCCCGCGGGCGGCTTCTCCCCCGAGCCCATCGAGGGGAACGCCGTCCCGACCCCGCCCACCTCGCCGCCGAAACCGGCACTGGCCGCCTTGTTCGCCAGCATGCCGGAGCCGAACAGAGTGGCCGGGTAGTAGCCGATCCAGTCGCCGCCGATGCTGAACCACCACGCGCCGCCGGTCAGGAAGAAGCCCATGCGGTACTGCACGGGCGCACCGGGCTGGGAAGCCATGAGCGCCGTACCGAGGACGTGCGAGGCGCCCGTTCGGTACACCCACGTTCCGGGATGCCAGTCGTTGTAGCAGACGGAGGTGTAGCTGTCCGGTGTGTAGAACACGAACAGCCGCGGTTTGTTGTCGAAGGGCGGCCCCAGCCGGTAGCCGCACTCCACGGACTGGAAGGGGCTTGAGCTGGCGCCCGACGTGTACCACTGCTGCGATGCCGAGGACTCGACGCCGAACACCAGCGGAGCCCACACGTTGATCCCGCTGGAGCCGCCCTGGTTGTCGCGTCTGTCATACGCGTTGCCCCAGATCTTCCCGAACGGGTGTGCCGCACCCTCCTCGTCGCGCCGTACTTGCAGGCCGCCGCGCAGGAAGTCGTCCAGTGTGGGGAACCTGACGAGCCGTTCAAGGGTGAGCCGCAGTACGGGGACGGTGCCCTCCGGGCACAGCATCTGATTGCCGTAGCGGTCCCGACGGCCGGGCCTCAACTGCGGTGGCGGCGACTGCGGCGGTTCGGTGACGAAAGCCGGGGGATCCGCGTACTTCTGGGGTTCGGGTGGCGCATCGGGCGTCGGCAGCGGCTTGCCCCCGGTTCTGGCCAAGCCCGGCTGCCGCTCGGCCGGTACGCAGTCGACGATGTCGCCGTCGGATTCCGCGAAGGAGTGCACCGCGTCCAGTCCGGCGTTCCGCTCGATCAGATAGCGGCGCGCTTCTTCGAATGCCTCGGCGTCCCGCATCGCGGTGTCAGGACGGGATCGGTACGTTTCGAATTCGGCGGTGTACAGCGAATCGACGAAGTCGGAGAAAACGGGGAGAGCTGTACGAACAGTCATGGTGGCACGTCCTGTTCGGCGTATCGGCCCGCGCCTCGTGCGGTGCCCATTCCTGCGCCCCGCGCCTGCCGGTTCACCCGTTCGCTGGGCGCACAGTGCCTGTGCGCCCAGCGTACTGCGCGGCCCGATGCCGGGCATCTCGGCGGACCGCCGGGAGGGCCGGGGTGCGTGACACTCGCCGTGTCACCCCGACGTTCGGGGGAACCGCCCTACTGTGCTTCGCGACGAGGCCACCGTTCGTCATCGTCTGATCCCAGCACGTGGCGGACGTCCCGGCGTGTGGCGGACGCCGTCCCGCATCGCGAGCGGACCGATTTGAGGCGTGTCGCTACGTGTATGAGGATGGAACCAGACAGACCCATTCGGAACGGAATCGCCCGACACGTCCGAATAGTTGTCCGGTCACGGGCCCCTGCGGCCGGCACGAAGACCGTTCTCTTCCTTCCCTGTGAGCCGGGCCCGTCCGTCGGCCGATCCCGTGGCCGGGTGACGAGCGCCCGAAAAGCGCAGGGCCGAACCGGGCCCTCAGCCCCGGGAGGCGGAAATGACGAGCGAAACGGTGCAATTGACCTGCCCGACCTGTGGAGAGGTCACGACGCATGTGCTGGAAACGGATGGTGAGGTGCCATCGGCCGGCCTGCGCATGCACATGAATCTGTCCGGTATGAGGCGGCCCAGTGTGGGCTACAAGAACAGTCCACATCGTTCCGGGGGGAGTCCGATGGTCCCCCAGGGCATTGTCGTCCACTACACCGCCGGCAGTTACGACGGAGCCGTCAGCTGGTTCCAGGACCCGGTGTCCCGGGTCTCGGCGCACTTCGTCGTCGCCAGGGACGGGCGCCGGGTCCAGATGGTTCCGCTGCCCGACCCCGACACCGCCGGCCCACGGGACGGCAATTACCAGGCCTGGCACTGCAAGGCCGGGAACGGCGTCTACTTCGGCATCGAGCATGAGTACGGCTACCCCGGCGCCACCGGTCCGGCCGACTGGACCGAGGAGATGCTGGACTCCTCGGCGGAGCTGTCCGCGTATCTGTGCAACGTCTACGACATTCCGATCGAGGTGCCGCTCGCCCCGGGCACCCGCGGCTGGTTCAAGGGGCTCGGCGGTCACTACAACGTGCCGGGGAACAACCACACCGACCCGGGCCCGTACTTCCCGTGGGACCACTACATCAATCGCGTGCGGGACCATTCCCGCCGCCTGCTGGAGGCCCCGCCCTCATTCGCCTTCGCTCCGTCCGGAACACAGGCGACGGGAGCGTCGGCACCCGCGTCGCCTGCGTACCAGACGCTGTAGCGACCGCGTCGGCACGAGGTGACGCCCATGCGAAACGCCACCGTGACGGCACTCGCCGCCTGCTCCCCCGCACCGGGCCGACTCGACGTCTTCGTCGGCGACGACGACGGCGGCGTGTGGCACAAGACCTTCGACGGAGAGTGGGGCGCGTGGCACTCGCTCGGCCGCCCCTGGACGTTCCCCGGTACGCCGACGGGCTCCGGCTGGCTGACCGCGACGCGGTCCGGACCGGGCCGGATCGAGCTCCTCGCCCTCGGCGGCGGGCGCGAGGTGCGGCACAGGAGCCTCGCGGAGGACGGCTGGACGCCGTGGACATCGCGCGGCCCGCTGACGTCGAACTCCGCGGCGTCCGGGTACGCGGTGGCGGCGGCCGGACCCGACGACCTGCACGTGCTCTTCCACGACGGTGACCGGGAGATCACGCACTGGCGGCTGAACGGCGCAAGGACCGTGCTCCGCGCCGGTCCGTACGCCTCCGGCCCGCTCCAGGCCGTCTGCGTCGCGCCCGGTCGGTTCGACCTGCTCGTGGCGGACGCGCAGCGGCGAATCATCATGCGGCGGCGTTTCTCCGACGGCTGGTCGGCCGACTGGGACGAGTTCGCCCTCTTCCCCGAGGACGGGCCGGTGCCGCTCCGCTTCGCCGGGACCGACCACGGCCTCTTCGCGGCCGGCGCCACGGGGCTGTGGCACAGCACGTGGACGGAGCCGTCGGACTGGGAGGACCTGGGCGGGGACCTGTCGACCGGCGCCGACGGTGCCACGCACCTGGCCGCGGTCTCCGAAGAGGCCGGGCGGACCGACGTGTTCGCCGTGTGGGCCGGCACTGCGCTGGTGCACCGTCGGTTCGACCGCGCCTGGTCGGCGTGGGAGCTGATCGACATCTGGGCCGACCCGCAGGGCTACCACGCGCTGCGCCCCCAGGACCTCGTCGCGCTGACCGTCCGGGGCACCGGGCTGCGGGAACGGGCCCGCTCCGACGGTGTGGTGGAGGTCTCCGCCGAACACGCGGGCGCCCGGCTGATCGTGGAGCTCCCGCCGCAGCACATCACCGAGACGGTGGCGGACTCCGGATCGGACAGCCAGGCACGCATCGCGGGGCCGTCATGTCTCGCGTTCGCCCTCGGGCAGGAGGTCGTGCCGCTCACCGTCGACGGCGTACTGAGCGCGATGGCGCGCCTGCCCCTGGACACCGCGCCGGAGACCGCAGGGCAGGAAGGCACCCGGCTCGAACTGCCCTGGCGTCTGCTGCTCGGGCTGCCGAACGGCGCCCGATGCGCACACCACGCCCTGCCCGTCGTCGGCGAGGACGGCACCACCGAACTGTGGCACAGCCGCGTACGGGTCCCCGACAGCGCCGAGCCCCTGCAGGTGAAGCCCGTCAAGGCCCTCGCGGACGAGCCGGGCCTGGCGACCCCGCTGGGACACCACGTGGCGACGATCGCCGCGCTCGGGGTCCAGTACCCGGATCAGTACGTGGCGGTCGACCGGCTGATCCTGAGCGCCTACGGCGCCTGGTTCTCCGCCTCGGCCTCGTGGCCGACGCTGGACTGGGCCCACCAGTCCGCCATGGGACGGGACTACTACGTCCGGGTTCTCACCCGCGGTGCTCTCTTCCCCTTCGGGCACCGCGCCGCGTACGTCGAGATGACGGAGCGACGGTTCGAGTCGTCGCCGTCCGTCGTGGCGGCGCTGCGCAAGAAGCGCGCCCTGATCGTGACCGAGCCGACGCGCCGCTATGGCATCGGCCGGGGCGGCCCGCACGAGCGGGCGTTCCCGTTCCAGGAGATCTCCGTCGAGCCACGGCAGCTGACGGAACTGGACGAGCCGACATGGCTGCCCAGCAAGGCGTTCTGGCCCACCCGGTCCGGGGCGACCGTCGAGTTCACCGTACGGGCGCGGGCGGACCGGGAGGTCGTCGACTTCCAGCTGCCGATGCTGTTCGTGTCGGACACGGCGACCGGCACGTCCAACGCCTCGGCCCTCGACGCGGAGTACGCGCGCGGGCCGCGGTCGGGAATCCAACGCGACACCGGGCGCCCCACGCGGGACGTCGGACGCAGGATCGCCCTCGCCATGGAGTCGGCGACCCGCCCCCTCGAGGGCGCGGTGCAGGAGGTGCGGTCGATGTCCTTCGGCGGCGTCGGCACGGCCCTGGCAGCGAACGGGGTCGGCTTCCACCCCCGGGTGACCCGGATGGAGGTGGCCCTGCCGGCGGTACGCCAGTTGCTCGGGTCCACGCCGACGGTGCCGGCCGAGTTCTCGAAGGCCTTTCTGCAGACCGCCGCGGGTGACCGGCCGCCCGACGTGATGCTCGCCCTGCTGCAGCCGAAGGTGCTCGACTTCGCCGCGGCGGGCGCGCGCACGGGGATGGTGGCGGCCCCGAACATGGCCGTCACCGAGATCGCGCGCATGGCCGGTCCGATCGCCGGCGGCCCCTTCCCGCCCCGGCCGAAGGACCTGTTCACGGAGGACTCCAAGCTCTTCGGGGTGGTCCCGCTCCGCCGCATCGTCTCCGTCATCACCTCGCGCCCGGAGATCACGTGGTCCGACGTGGTCGGCGCGCCGTCCGCGAAGCTGACGTGGCGGGAGAAACTGTCGACGGCCGTGGAGCCGTTCCATCCGAAGACCCCCACGTCCTCGGTGTTCCTGGAAGTGGTCTCGAAACTCGTCGGCAACCGGCCCGATCTGCGGACGACGGGCGAGGTCACGGACTTCACCCTGGAGATCCCCGAACGCGACGCCGCCCTGGTCGTCCTCACCTTCGACAAGGTGCGTTTCACCGCCAACTCCGGCGAGCGTCCCACACTCACCTTCGACCTGGCGGACGCCCGGCTCGCGGGGAAGCTGAACTTCGTCAGGACGCTGGCGGAGAAGATCCCGCAGGCCGGGCGCGGTGGGCCGCGCATCGAGATATCGGCGGTACGGATCAGGGCGACGTACGCGATCGCCGTACCCACGCTCGGCATGGGGGTCTTCACCCTCCAGAACCTCGCCATCGACATCGGCCTCACCCTGTCACTGGAGAACCGGCCCATCGAGATCGACTTCTCCTTCGCCACGCGGGAACGGCCGTTCCTGGTGACGGTCTGCGGGTTCGGCGGCGGCGGATACCTGGAGCTCGGCGTGAGCGCCGGGGAACCCGAGGGAGGGCTGCAACGCTTCGTCGGCGGCATAGAGTTCGGTGCCAGTGTCGCCATGAACTTCGGCGTCGCGGCCGGCGAGGTACACGTCTTCGGCGGTGTCGTCTTCGTCAAGAAGGGCGGCGACATCGAGATCACCGGCTACCTGCGGATCGGTGGCAGCGTGTCGGTGCTGGGGCTGATCAGGGTGTCGGTGGAGCTGATGCTCAGCCTCACCTACAGCGTGGAGCTCAACGAGCTGCACGGCTCCGCCCGGCTCGTCATCAGCGTGGACCTCACCTTCTGGTCCACCTCCGTGACGCTCGAATGCCACAAGAGTTTCAAGGGCCCCAGCCTCGCGCCCGCTCCGGAGCGGGCCCTGTCGGACGCGTCCGCGGCGCCGCAGGCCTCGTCCGTCGAGGCCGCGCTGGGCCCCCGGGGCGAGTCGTTCCCGTGGCAGACGTACTGCCAGGCCTTCGCGTGAGGAGTGACCCATGCCGGTGACCGATGCGCAGCGACAGTTCGTCTGGACCCCGATCCCGGCCGGGCGGGTCGGGCCGGTGTCCGGTCACTCCGCTCCGATGGCGCTGCTGTCCGTGCTGCTGACACCCCGACTGCTCGGGCCGGACGGGAACAGGAAGCTGTCGGACTTCGGGATGCAGACCTGGCCGCAGCGGCTGTCCGCGGTGCGGTTCGACGTCTTCCGCGGCACACAGATCGTCACCTCCTACGGGGTCCCCCATGTCACGCCCGAGCAGAAGGAGGTCACGTTCTCGACGACGCAGCAATTGTCCGCGTGGCAGGCGCTGTTCACGGGCGAAACGCCGGTACGCCCGTACGGGCCGACCTCCTACGCAGGACGCGACGTCCGCGAGTTCCCCGCCTCCGAGGCCGCCACGGAGGTGCGCGACGCGTACACGGCCACGGCCGGCACGCACCTGGAGTACGACGGCAGGGTCCCGGAGGCCGACCCCGAGCTGCGGGAGGCGCTGGGCCGGGTCGCGGCGATGTGGCAGACGGCTCTCGGCCCGCTGGACGGCGCGACGGCGGACCCGTCCGCACACCGGTCGGCGATCGCCGAGGCGTACGCCTTCTACCGCCGTGACGAGGCCTCCTTCACGGTGCCGACACCCACGAAGGAGACCGCGCACGACTTCCACGACATCGTCGCCCGGCTCGCCGACCACCCGATGCTGCTGCGCGCGCTCGGGCTGCTGATCGACCTGGCGGTCCCGGCCGCCCAGCTGGCCGAGGGAGACGTCAAGGAACTGCGGGTCGTCCCGCGATGGCCGGACCCCGACAGCTCCCCGCCGACCGGCTGGACCGGTGCCGCGCAGGACGACCTGTCGCCGAGGACCGCCTACGTCCTGGACGGGAACCGCTTCGTTGCCGCCTCGCTGACGCGACCGGGGGCCACCGAGTACAAGCGGGGCATGCTGCCCCTGGCCGGTGCCGGTGTGGCGCCGTCCGCCAATCCGCGGTACGAGGTGATGCCCTTCGACGTGGACGGGGCCGCCCTGCGGATGGTCGGCGCCGCCCAGTCGGACCGCGCCCGGGCGCCGTCGGAGGACTCGACCGACGTCGGCGCGCTGCCCGCCCTGCACTCGATGGGCTTCGCCCTCGTGGAGCGGGACCGTGAGGCGGAGCATCGCAAGCAGCTGCAGCGGGCGCAGCAACGGGCCACGGCCGACGGCCTCACCACCCTGCCGCTGACAGCGGATTCGTTGCTGGGCGGCTATCGGATGGACATCTACGACGTGACGGCCGAGCAGTGGTACTCGCTGTGCCGCAGGCGGGTGCGTTACACGATCGGCGGGGTGCCGATCGGTCAGGAGTCGTCGGGTGGCGGCCGCCGTGGCCTGCTGGAGGAGGGGTACGTGCGTCCCGATTCCGCGGTCACCGGGGCCGGAGCGCAGGACGCGCTGTACATCCACCAGGCCGTGGCGAGATGGGACGGCTGGAGTCAGGTGACGGAACGGCCGGAGCGGGTCGTCGACACGGGCGACGCGATGGCCGCGCCGACCGACCCTCCGCCCTTCGAGGCGGTCGTCGAGTGCGACCCGGGGTCGTTGCCGCGGCTGCGGTTCGGCCGTGACTACCGGCTACGGGTCCGGCTCGCCGACCTCGCCGGCGGCGGACCACGCTCCGAGGAGGCCGGGCCCGAGGAGGAGCAGTCGGAGCTCTTCACGCACCACCGCTTCGAGCCACTGCTGCCACCGGAGCTGGTGCCGACCCGTGTGCTGGCCGACGGCGAGACCCTGAACCGGATGGTGATCCGCAGCGACCGCGGCGTGTCGGTAGGCGATTACGCGGCCGCGCACGGGCATCGCGCCTTCGATCTGCGCCACCTGCTGGCCCCCAAGTGCTCGCTGGAACTGGCCATCCAGCACGACCGTACGTTCGACGCCGCTCTCGGCCCCGACATGCCGGTCGCGAAGGTGAAGGAGTTCTTCGAGGTCGCCAAACGGGCCGACCGCGAGGTGTCCCAAATCCCTGGGGCAGAAGTCGTGGGAGCCGAAGCCGCTTCCGGTATCGCGGCTCCGTACGTCTTCCTCCCCGAGACGGGCGTCGTCCTGCCGTGGCTGCCCGACCCGGCCGGCTCGCACATCGCCCTGAACCCCCGGCCCCGGCCTGTCGACCCGGACACGGGGAAGGAGGGAACGATCGTCGGGGACAAGAGGACCGCGGTCTGGAAGGGCACCTGGCCGACGTACGATCCGATCGCCCTGCGTCTGGTGGACGCTCCTTCGGGCTGCACCATCACCCGGTCCCCGGACCACCGTGTCTTCACGGTCGCACTCGGGCCCGCCGAAGAGGTGACGTTCGACATCCCGTCGTGTCCGGGGGACCGAAACGTCCAGCTGTTCGGCATCGTCGCCTGGCTGGGCATCGACCCCAGCGATCCGAGCACGCCGGAGTTCCAGCACATCACCCAGGGCCACAATCGCCTCGTCACACCTCCGCGGACCGTCACCCTGGTCCATGCCGTGCAGCGGCCGCGGTCGGACCCCACGGGGTGGCTGACCGCCGACCGGAACGCCGGGGACACCAGCACCGTCCTCCTCACCGGCGATCTGAAGATCCACATCGCCAGTACCGGGCGGCTCGACCTGCGCGCCGAGTGGACCGACCACGAGGATCTTCCGCCGGCGAAGCCGGAGCCACGGAAGCGGACGGCATTCGTCGGCTCGTACGACGTCCAGCGGGCCCCGCAACACGAGGCGTTCCCCACGATCCGCCAGGAGTTCGGCGACACCCGCCGCCGGCGCGTCACGTACGACGTGACCGCGGTCTCGCGCTTCCAGGACTGCTTCGCCCGCGCCACGGCCATGGATCCCGAGGCATGCCTCGCCCACGGAGTCCTGGGCGTCACCGATGTACCGAGCTCGGCCCGTCCACCCGCGCCGAAGCTTCTGTACACCGTGCCGACGTTCCGCTGGACCCAGACGAACGACGGGCAACGGTCTCTCACCCGATGGCGCTACGGCGGCGGGCTGCGCGTCCTCCTCGAACGGCCCTGGTACGCCTCCGGGACCGACGAGGCCCTGGCCGTCCTCACCTGGCCCGGCCCCGCAGCCCCCGCCGACGTACTGAAGTACATCAGCATCGCGGGGCGCGATCCGATCTGGGACACCGGTGCCCCGCCGGCGATCCTGACCGAGGCCCATGTCGACGCCCCGCAGGGCGGCGACCGGGCAGAGCTGCCGGAACTGCAGCGCTCGGTGGACCTGATCGCGTACTCCGCCCAGTTCGACGAGCAGGCAGACCGCTGGTTCGCCGACATCGACCTGTCTCCGCTCGTCACGTCCTCCTACTTCCCGTTCGTGCGCCTGGCACTGGCCCGCTACCAGTCCCACACCGTCGCAGGAGTCCCGTCGCTGTCGCCCTCGGTCCAGACGGAGCCCGTGCAACTCCCGCCCCACCGCCGCCTTGTCGTCACACGGACGCCGGGCCACGGCACCGTGGCCGTCGACGGCCTCGGCCCCTCCGGCCCCCGGCCGAACATCGTCCGCACCGAACTGCAGGTACGGGACGCCGGCGGGCGCGGCAGCGCGGGCTGGACCACGGTCTTCCGCACCTCCGGCGCCCTGGGGCAGGTGTGCGACCTGGACCTTCCCGACACCGGCGACCTGCCCCAGCGCGTCGTCGTCCAGGAATTCGAGACGCATCCCCCTGCCACGAGCGAGGCCGGATCAGCGGTCGAGGGGACAGGACGGCTGGTCTACGCCGACATCGTTCCGCTTGGAGTGTGGTGACAATGGCTGCCCCGGTATTCCAGATGCTGCCGGCGGCGGGCCCGCTCCGGCTCGCCTCCGACGCCACCAGCGACCCGATGGCCTTCCACGTAGGCGTACAGGCGTCGGGCATGTTCCTTCGCCTCATTGCCGTGGGGCCGGACTGCGCGCCGCCCGGCGAGGCGGCCCCCACCATTGAACTGCGCACCGAGTTGGGCGAGTTCGCCGTGGTACCGCGCTCCCCGGAAGAGATATCGATCCACGACGAGACGCTGTTCGAGGTGGGCACCGCAAGCTGCAGCCGCCAACCGCGGGACGTGTTCCTGGTGAAACTGGACATCTTCAAGTCGGCCGACCGACCCTGGCACGTGCGGATCACGAACAACGCGCCGAAGGAGCTCTCCTTCGTGTGGGTGGTGTCGGATCTCGAAGAGGACACCCTTCAGCCGCGGATATCCATGGAACGGTCCCACGAACGGAGGGCTCCGTCGGGAGCGCCGATGGCGGACATCAGGGTCGACATCGGCAATGTCGGCCCCGGCCCCCTGAACCTGACCAACGCGGCGGGCACCGACATGGGGGTCGGCTTCACTCTGGACGAGGTGACGCCGACCATCCCGCCGAACGCATGCGGGCACCTCGTCATCAAGGTCGCTCCCATTACCCACCCGCCGTTCGGTGGGCCGGCGCGCCTCTCCACCGACTTCGTCCTGAAGTGCAACGCCCGCGACGAGGAGGAGAAGACGCTCCACCTCACACGCTCCGAGAAGATCGAGAAGGAGAGCAAGGACGGCAAGGAGACGAAGGACAAGGACGGCAAGGAGGGCAAGGACAAGGAGCACAAGGACACGCCGCACGAGCTCATGATGGTGCCGGGCCCCTTCCCCAGGCCGGTCGGCCCGGTCCCGGCCTGGGCGAGCACGGACTCCTCGCACGTCCACTTCATCCCGCCCGAGCTGCGTCCCGACCTGTCGACCAGCGCCCTGGCCCACGAGGACCAGGAACCCTAGACGGCGGAGGCCGGCATGTGGCTGGTGCTGTGCGACCCCGAGGACCAGGCGGCGCGCTGGGTGCGCACGGGGCTGAGGGAAAACGGTCTGGACCCGGTCGAGCTCGTCGACTCCGAGATGCTGACACGCTCGGTGCGGTCCGCGCACCGCATCGAGGAGGGCCGGGCGAGCTTCGAGACGACGCTTCCCGACGGTCGCACCCTCGCGAGCGACGACGTCGATGGCGTGGTCAACCGGCTCACGTACGCGCCCGTCGAACATCTGGTCTTCGCCTCGGCGGTCGACACCTGCTACGCCATGGCGGAGATGAGCGCGCTCGTGCTGAGCTGGCTCCAGTGCCTCGCTCCCGTCACCGTCAATCGCCCCAGCCCACTGGGCCTGTCCGGCGCCTGGCGGTCCCCCGCCGAGTGGAACGTGCTCGCGGCCGGGGCGGGGCTGCCGGTGGCACCGCTGCGGCTGTCCGGTGAGAGCCCGGCGGCGGCCTCCGGTGAGAGCCCGGCGGCGGCCGGGAAGGCGGCGGCCCGCACCGTGGTGGTGCTCGGCGAGCACGTCTTCGGCGGCGAGGCGGTCCCCGACCTCGTCCCGGCGTGCCGGCGGCTCGCGCGGGCGGCCGGTGCCGACCTCCTGGGCGTCGGCCTGGAGGTCGGCGACCGGCACGGCGCGCGTTTCGCCGGGGCGACGCTCCTGCCCGATCTGCGGATCGCGGGCCCCACTTTCGTCGCCCGCCTGCACGCGTACCTGACCCGGCTACCGGCGAGGCCGTGGTGATCGTCGTCGGCGGCATCGCGAGCGAGCGGCCGATCGCACTGGTCACCGACGCGCTGCGCGGCCAGGGTCTGCCGTACGCCGTGCTGCACCAACGCCGCTTCATGGACACTTCCCTCGACATCGAGGTCGAGGGGACCAAGGTGCTCGGCCGGCTGCGGTGCGACGGCCGGACCGTCCCGTGCTCCACCGTGACCGGCATCTACACGCGGCTGATGGACTGGCGGCTGCTGCCCGGGATGCGCGAGGCCGACCCGGAGACCCTGCGGCACTGCCAGATATGGCACGAGACCCTCGACAGCTGGATCGGGATCGCGCCGGGATGCGTGATGAACCGCTCCTCCGCGACGGCGACGAACGGGTCCAAGCCCTACCAGGCCCAGCTGATCCGCCAGGCCGGCTTCCGGGTCCCGGAGACCCTGGTCACCGACGACCCGGACCTCGCCCTGGCCTTCCGGGCCCGCCACGGCCGGGTGATCTACAAGTCGATCAGTGCGGTGCGGTCGATCGTGCACCTCCTGGACGACGAGGCCGTCGACCGGCTGCCGCTCATCAGGTCGTGCCCCGTGCAGTTCCAGCGCTACGTACCCGGCGTCGACGTCCGGGTACACATGGTGGCCGGCGAGCCGTTCGCCACCCGCATCGACAGCGACCGGGTGGACTACCGCTACGCCGGCCGGTACGGCGGCCGGGTCGAACTCACCCCGTGGGACCTGCCCGAGGACCTGGCACGGCGGTGCACGGACCTCGTCACCCGGCTCGGTCTGGCGCTCGCCGGGATCGACCTGGTCCTCGCCGACGACGGCGACGTCCACTGCTTCGAGGTCAACCCGAGTCCGGCCTTCAGCTACTACGAGGACCACACCGGTCAGCCCATCTCACAGGCGATAGCCCACGCACTCGGGCGCGGGCCGTCCACGCCCGCCCACCCACACATCCCCGAGGAGGTCTCTGATGAGCACCTATCTCAACGCGAAGAGCAACCGGATCGTCGAGTTGATGGACCGTTCCGCCGAACAGCGTGACGCCGACTGGCTGAAGGAGGCGACCCAGCAGGCGATTCTCCTGGAACTCGCCACCCTCCCCCCATATCTGTGCGGCCTGTGGTCGATCGACGACACGGGCGGCGACGAGCGTGTCCCCGACGCCCTGCGTGTCGTCGTCTTCGACGAGATGTCCCACCTGGGACTCGCCTGCAACCTGCTCACCACGATCGGCGGAACTCCCCGCCTGGCCGACGAGACGGTGGTGCCGACGTATCCGGGCCCGCTGCCCGGGGGCGTACGGCCCGGACTCACCGTCACCCTCGGCGGACTGACAAAGGCGTCGCTGGAGATGTACGCGCAGATCGAGGAACCGGACGACCCGGTCGTGAACGCGGGCGTCGCGGCGCACACGTCGATCGGAGCCTTCTACACGGCGATCCTGGACGCCTTCCGCGCCCATCCCGAGCTGATCCGAGGATTCCGACAGCTGACCAGGAACATGGAGCACCACGGTTCGGGCAACAGCGTGGTGCCCCTCACCACGCTCGGCGCCGTCGAGTCGGCGATCGGGGTCATCAAGGAGCAGGGCGAGGGCACTTCGGCATCACCCGAGAACCCCCATCCCGGGGAGCGCGGCGAACTCGCCCATTTCTACGTCTTCCGCGAGATCTACCACGGCCGCGAGCTGGTGAAGGTGTCGGACGACCCGCCGAGGTGGGCCTTCGAGGGACCGGAGATACCGATGCCCCGCACCCTGCCCATGGGCATCGTGCCGCGCGGGGGCTGGCCACGGGAGGGCCCCGCCGCGGCGGACGCCGGGACGACGGAGCTCCTTGACACCTTCAACCACTCCTACAGCGCCATGCTGCGCCTCCTGGAACAGGCTTGGCAGCAGGACGTTCCCGCCCAGGCGAAGGAGTTGCTCAACAACGCGGTGTCCCGCATGTTCACGCTTCAGGAACCCGCACAGAGTCTGATGCGCAGACCGCTTCCCGACGGAAGCGGACAGACCTACGGACCGGAGTTCCGCTACGTCGCCCCATAAGGGCTGCCCCGTCATTCGTGCCAGTCGTATGGCATTTCACCCGGTTGATGCAGCACCCGTTCCGGTCGGGTCGAGAACGCGGTGCGCGAAAGCGGTTCTCGACGAGGGGGCTCTGCGCCTACGGTGGCGCGATGTTCCCGGTGCGAGAGATGAACGAAGCCGATATCGACGCCGTCGCCGCGATACGGGTACGGGGCTGGCAGCACGCGTACGCGGGCATCGTTCCCCGCACCCGTCTGGACGCGATGACGGTGGAGGACGACGCCGAACAGCGGCGGAAGTGGTTCGCCCGCCCGCGGCGGCGGTCGACGGATCTCGTCGCGGTCGACGCCGCCGACGTACCCGTGGGGTGGATCTGCTTCGGTCCGTACCGGGGGCGGTCGTCCGCCGCGGGGCGGGAGGAGGCGAGCGGGTGGGAGGAGGAGGCCGGTGAGATCTACGCCCTCTACGTCCGACCCGATCTGATCGGCCGCGGAGCCGGCCGGGCCCTGCTCGCAGAGGCCCATGCGCTCATGGGGCTCGACGAGCGGGGTCAGGGGTTCCGGACCGTCGTCCTGTGGGTCCTCGAAGCCAACCGACGGGCCCGCCGCTTCTACGAACGATCCGGCTACCGGGCCGACGGCGGGACCCAGGACGACGTGTACGACGACGTCACTCTCACCGAACTCCGTTATCGTCACGCGCTCCGCCGGTGCGACCGGTAGGGCCCGTCGACCTGCCCGTGCCCGTGGAGCGACCCACCGACCGGTACGGTCGTCCACCCCGGTCGGTACGGCCACCGCGGGCACGCCCACGAAGCTGGTCACCGTGCCCCCGCTCACCACGCCGCGCTCTCACCCTGCCTCGCGTTCACCGTGCCGGGCACTCACCGCGCCCCGGGCGGTCACGGCGCCGGGCGCGGTCACCGAGCCGGGCGCAGCCGGAACTCGCGGCCCTGCCAGCGCCTCCGCAGCCAGCGGTCGTGACTGGCCAGGACGATCGCCCCGGGCCCGGTGCCCAGGGCGTCCTCCAACTCGTCGCACAGGCGCGGGGACAGGTGGTTCGTGGGCTCGTCGAGCAGCAGCAGTTCCGGAGGACTCGCCACCAGCAGTGCCAGCGCGAGCCGACGCCGCTGGCCGACCGACAGTTGCCCGACCGGTTTCTCCAGGTCCGGCTCGTGCATCAGCCCCAATGACACCAGCGGGACCTCCTCCGCCCGTTCGGCGCCGAGCGAGAGCGCGTAGGTATCGCGCACGGTGCGGTCGGGCCGCGCGAACACGGTGTCCTGGGACAGCAGCCCCACGGACAGCCCTGGTCGTCGTCGCACCCCGCCCGCGCTCCCGGCCGCGAGCCGTCCGGCGAGTACGGACAGGAGCGTCGACTTCCCCGCCCCGTTGCCGCCGGTGACGAGGAGGCGTTCGGTCGCCGACACGTCCAGCCGAGCGACCTCCAGCCGACCCGGCAGGCGCACGTCGCGCAGGCTCACGAGATCGCTGGGGGTGTCGTCGTCCGTCGGCCCCTGGGCGAGTACGGTGACGTGGAAGCGCAGCGGTCGCGGCGGCTCACCGACCTGCCCGCGCTCCAACTCCTCCAGCCTGCGGGCGGCGTTGCGCACCCGCCGCGAGATCTGGCCCTGCACCCGATCGCCCCGGAGGCCGTACATCATCTTCTCGTTGTCCCGCCGCTCCCGGTTCGGGGCGACGAGGCGGGCGGTCACCCGTGTCGACCGGCGCAGTGCCGCCAGTTCCTCCTGTTCTTCCGCATACCGCCGTTCCCAGCGTTGCCGCTCGGCGTGCTTCTCCGCCTGGAAGGCGCTGTAGTTGCCGCCGTACCGCACAGGGCCGTCCACCGCCGGGTCGAGGTCGATCAGATCCGTGCACACGGCGTCGAGGAAGGCCCGGTCGTGGCTGGCCACCATCACGACCCCGGGCAGTTCGCGCACCCGCGCCTCCAGGAACGCGGCGGCTCCGTCGTCGAGATGGTTGGTCGGCTCGTCGAGCAGCAGCGCGGAGGGACGGCGGACCAGCAGGGCGGCCAGCGCCAGGCGACTGCGCTGCCCGCCCGAGAGGGTGCCGAGGGTCCGGTCGTGATCGAGGGCGGCGAGGCCGAGCCCGTCGAGCGTGATCGTGGCACGCCGGTCGGCGTCCCAGGACTCGCGTTCCCGGGCCTGTTCCAGCCGTCGGCCGT
Source organism: Streptomyces sp. NPDC002476 (assembly GCF_042889785.1). Taxonomy (NCBI): domain Bacteria; kingdom Bacillati; phylum Actinomycetota; class Actinomycetes; order Kitasatosporales; family Streptomycetaceae; genus Streptomyces; species Streptomyces sp. NPDC002476. Next base: position 21,593 of record NZ_JBIARH010000008.1, read on the forward strand.
AGGCGTCGAGCAGTTCGTCGTGGCCGGGGGAGTCCTCCGGGACGTGCGCGAGCAGATCGGCGAGGCGGTCGAGCTCGGCCAGGTCTGCGCGGGCCTCGCGCAGGGCGTCGTCCAGCACCTCGGCGACCGTCGACGTGGCGTCGAACGGCATCTCCTGGTGCAGGAAGCCCAGGTCGGCCGGGCGCGTGATGCTCCCGGCGTCGGGCTCGTCGACCCCGGCGAGCAGTCGCAGCAGCGTCGATTTTCCGGCACCGTTCTCCCCGATCAGGCCGATGCGGCGGCCGGGGGAGGCGGTGAGCGACACACCGTCGAGGACGCGCCTGTCCCCGAGCGTACGGACGATGTCGTGTGCGAGCAGGGCGGGTTGGGACACAGTGATCCACCTGACGTGGTTGGTGTTCGGCCCGCCGGGGGACACCCCTCGGACGCGGGCCCGGCCGACACGTCAGCGGTTCACACCTCGGGCGCCCCCGTCTCCCTCAGCTCACCGTCGGCCAGCCGCAGCCAACGGTTCACCCCGATCCGTGCGAGGAAGCGTTCGTCGTGGCTGACCACCATGAACGCTCCCCGGTAGGAGCACAGCGCACTCTCCAGCTGGCCCGCGCTGACCAGGTCGAGGTTGTTTGTCGGCTCGTCCAGGAGCAGCAGTTGCGGGGCCGGTTCGGCGCACAGGACACAGGCCAGGGTGGCCCGCAGCCGCTCGCCGCCGGACAGCACACCCACGGGCAGATGGGCGCGGGAACCCCGGAAGAGGAAGCGCGCGAGCAGGTTCATCCGCTCCGCCTCCGACCGGTGCGGGGCGAACGCGGCGAAGTTCTCGGCGACGCTGCGGTCGAGGTCCAGCAGGTCCAGCCGCTGCGAGAGATACGCGACCCGGCCGTCGGCCCGTTTGATCTGTCCGCCGACCAGCTCTTCGCTCCGTCCGACGGGCCGTCCGTCGTCCGGATCTCCGGCCGTTCCCTCGTTCGCTCCTTCGCCCGCGCCGTCGGTCATTCCTTCGGCCGGCTCCAGATCGCCGTTGACCAGACGCAGCAGTGTGGTCTTGCCGGCGCCGTTGGGACCGGTCAGTGCGATGCGTTCGGGGCCGCGGATGGTCAGGTCGACGCCCGCACCGGCGAACAGGGGACGTTCGCCGTGCTGGACCCGCATCCGTTCGCCCAGGAAGAGGGTGCGTCCGGCGGGCACGTCGGTGTCCGGCAGATCCAGGGTGATCCGCTCCTCGTCGCGCAGGGCGCGCCCCGCCTCGTCCAGCCGGGCCTTGGCCTCGCCGACCCGGGAGGCGTGCATCTGACCCGACCGGCCGGCGGCCTCCTGGGCGCCCCGCTTCAGGTTTCCGGCGACGATGCGCGGCAGACCCGCGTTCTTGAGGTTGCGGGCGGCGTTGCTGGCGCGGCGTTCGGCGCGCTCGCGGGCCTGCTGCATCTCCCGCTTCTCCCGCTTCAGCTCCTGTTCCGCGTTGCGGACGTTCTTCTCGGCGACCTCCTGCTCGGCCTGCACGGCGGCTTCGTACTCGGTGAAGTTGCCTCCGTGGAAGCGCAGTTGACCGCTCTCCAGTTCCGCGATGCGTTCCATGCGGTCGAGCAGTGCCCGGTCGTGGCTGACCACCAGGAGGCAGCCGGACCAGTCGCCCAGCACGTCGTAGAGCTTGTGCCGGGCGTCGAGGTCGAGGTTGTTGGTCGGTTCGTCGAGCAGCAGTACGTCGGGCTGCTTCAGGAGCTGGGCCGCCAGGCCGAGCGAGACGATCTGGCCTCCGCTGAGCGTGCTCAGGCTCCGGTCGAGGGCGAGACCGTCGAGGCCGAGCCGGTCCAGCTGGGCCCGGGTGCGTTCCTCGATGTCCCAGTCGTCACCGATGGTCGCGAAGTGCTCCTCGCTCACGTCCCCGGACTCCACGGCGTCCAGGGCCCGGATCACCGCGGCGACGCCCAGCACCTCGGCCACCGTGAGGTCTCCGGTCAGGGGGAGGGTCTGCGGAAGGTAACCGAGCGTGCCGACCGCGGAGACGGACCCGGAGCCCGGCCGGAGCTCACCGGCGATGAGCTTGAGAAGGGTGCTCTTGCCGGAGCCGTTGGGCGCGACCAGGCCCGTCCGGCCGCCGCCCAGGGCGAAGGACAGGTCCTGGAAGACGGGGGTGCCGTCGGGCCAGGCGAAGGACAGGTGGGAGCAGATGACGGAGGCGTCTGACATGGGGAGACCTCAAAGGGAATACGGGCACGCAGAGAGTGGTGCCCGGGACACGGACAGAGGGAACGACGGAACGGGCCACGACGGTGACGCGATGCCCCTGGGCATCGGCCGGTGGCCTGTCGGAGCGGGATCTCACCCCGAGATGTCGTCGTCCCCTGCCATGTCTGGTCTCCTCGATACACGAACAACGTCGCCAGGAGTTTAACAGCGGCGGCGTCGGGGTGGCTCCTGGTTTTTTCACGGGCCGCCGCGACGGTCGGAACCCGCAGGCCGAGGACCGTGGCCGGGCGGGCCGCGCCGGGCGCACGGACATACGGACACGACGGCGGCCCGACTGTCATGACCCGGGCAGCGGCTGCTGCTCGCGCTCGTGATCGCCGCCGTCGCCGAGGTCTTCCGGCGGGGCGCCCGGCCGCGCGCCGACACGGAGGGGCTGGGGGTCCACGACGACCAGCCGTGCGACACCTCCGCCTTCGAGGAGGCCGTCCGCGTCCCTCGTCGCCCGCCACGCGCCGCTGCGCACCTCCGCCGCCCTCACCGGCTACTCGGCGGCGACCTGTCCGCCCCCGAGACCAGGCCGTGTCGTCGAAGTGCCGCCCGCCATGCGCGGGCCTCGGATCCCCCGCGTCCGGGAAGGCCCTGCGGGCGAAGGCCGGCAGCTCCGGCCCGTTCGCCGTCGGCCCGTGCACGGCGACTTCTGCGCGGGCCGTGACTCCCTTCTTCCTCTTCTCTTCCCGAACTCGCCCGGTGCCGTCCGGCAGGCCGTGCGGGGCGCTGCCGCATGCGCGCGATCGGGCGTTGTCAGTGGTCGCAACTATGTTCAGCAGTGTCCCGCCGACGTGGCGTGGAAAATCCCTTGGTGCATAGGAGATGGTGCGTTGTCAGTTCGGGAGAGGTCGAGCACGGCACGGGTCATACCGCCCGCCCGGCCGCGCAAGCTCGCCAAGGTTCCGTTCGTCGAGCTGGCCGACGGACGCTTGCAGGGCGTGGTGTCCAGCGGCTCGGACATCGCACGGGTCTATGTCTCGTCGGTCGCCGTCGGCACGTTCGCGTTCACCTGCAGCACCAACAACAACCGCCCCTGCGGCGGTGCGCGCGGCTCGTTCTGCAAACACATCGGGTCCCTGATCACCGAGGCGGTGCTCCAGTACGGCGCCGAGCGCGTCGCCCGCTACCTGAAGGCCGAGACGGCGGACGGGGAGCCGAGCGCGCAGACCATCACCGCAGGCATGACCGCGACGCGTCCGCCACAGGGGGACACCGCGGCCGCCGCATCCGTCTTCAGCCGGTTCCTGCGCCACCTGGCGTATCTGGAACTCGCCCCCACCACCGCGCCGTTGCCGGAGATGCAGTGGTTCCCGCCCACCAGGGCGGTGGCGTGATGCGTGCCGACCTGCTCGCCGAGACCATCACCGGGCTCGACGAGGCCCTTGCGGCCGTCGACGCCTTCGACCGGGTCCTCGTCACCGGGCTGCTCCGCCCGCAGCCCGCCCAGGCCACCGGCCTGGCGGAGCTGGCGAACGCCGTCGCGGGGACGCCGCTCGCCGCCCGGACCGCCGAGGCGGCGGAGAAGGCGGCGGCCGGAGCAGCCGGGGAGGACCACTTCATCGCCCTCGCCGCCGCCCGGACCGCACTCCTGGGCTCCGTCCACGACGCACTGATGACCCGCATCGAGGAGGCGACCGGCCGTACCCGCGTCGAGGAGACCGTCGCCCCGGCCGACGGACCGCACGCGGCGAACCTGCTCGCCGCCGCCCGTTCCTGGCTGTCCGACCTGGCGCGTACCGGATGGCAGGGCATCGACCACGAGGTGGTCTCCGGGGCGGCCCAGGTCGTCTCCGCCATGCTTCCGGATCCGGCCCTGCGCCGCCCGGCGACGCTCCTCGACGGCTTCGCCGCCGAACTCGCCGCGTCCTGCCCGGGTGCCGCCCTGGAGCACATCCCGGAACGCCGCTGGGCCGACCTGTGGTCCCGTGCCCTGCTGCTGACGCTGCCCGGCGTGGCCGAGGCACCCGTGAGCGGTACGGCCACGGGCCGCCTGCTGCCCCTCGGCGTCGACCTCCAGGAGCACCCGACCGCCGCGCAGGCCCAGGTCCACGCGGTGTTCGAGCCCGCCGACGGCACCGCACCCCGCCTCGTGCGCGCCGCCGTCGCCGTACCCAAGCCCGACACCGTCGTCGGTGCCGGCGTGTGGCAGCTGCTGCGCCCGCACCTCTCGCTCCTGGCAGCCGCGGGCGAGGGCCGGTCGATGGACCTCACCGACATGCCCGTCACTGCCGAGGGCGACCTGATCTGGAGCGACGAGCACGCCCGCCCGGGCGAGCCCGCCGACGTCTTCGCCACCGCCCGCGTCGCCCTTCCCACCGCCGCCGACCCGGTGACCGCGCCGCTGGACCGGCACCCGGTGCGCATTGCCGTACCCGTCTTCCTGGAGGGCTACACCGCCCGGAAGGACGACGACGGGGCCCTGACGTTCACCGTCGCGGGACACCCCCTCGCCGTCGACACCGACCGCATCCCGGCCGCCGGACCGCTCACCCCGGAGGCCGTGGCGGCGTCCGGCGCGTGCGTCGGACTGCTGCGCTGGGACGACGGATCGTTCAGCGTCCAGCCCCTGGCCGTCGAGACGACCGTGCGGAAGAAGACCGTCGCGCTCCACGCCGGAGGATGGGCCGGGGGCACGGCCGACAAGGCGGGCGCCAAGGCCGAGAAGGCCGCCACCGACGCCACGTCGGTGCTGCGGGAGCGAGCCGGAAGGCTGTTGCGGAAATGACCGGACGGACTCCCGGGACGCGAGAACCCGACGACATCACCGGGGCGGAAGGCGACGAGACCCCCGCGGTGTACACCGACACGCCCCTTGCGACGCGACCGGGCGACGGACCCGAGACGCAGGCCCACGACAGCGCCGCGGCGCGAGCCGGGGACAGCTCTGCGGCGGACCCCGGCGGGACATCCGCGGCGGACCCCGGCGGGGATCCTGTGGCGAACCCGTACGACAACCGTCGCCAAGTCCTGTACTGGCGGCTCCTCGCCCGTCTCTTCGACCACGAGGAGCAGCCGACGCTCGAATCGGCGAGCCTCGCCGTCGTCGAGGACATCGGTCTGCCGTCCGCGCTGCTGGACCCGCAGGCATCCGTCGACTCGGTGGTGCAGCGCCACCCCGGTCTGGCCGACGAGTTCGACGGCCTGATGGCCCCCGCACCGGACGGCGCGGACGACGCCACGGCCGACGACGAGGACGTACGCGACCGGGCCGCCGAAGTGCGGCGCGCGGCACTGGTGTCGAAGGTGCTGCTCAACGTCTTCGCCACCGGTTCCGGCACGGTCACCGCCGGACAACTGGCGCGCTGGCAGTCCGACGCGGGCTGGCTGGAGCGCGCGCTCGGCTGCCGGCCCGGTGAACTGCGCGGTGGACGCGGCGGCGGCCGTACCGGCGGAGGCGCAGCGGGGCCCGGCGTCAGCCCCACCGGTACCGGCGCCCGGGGCACGAACCCCGACCTCGGCCGGCTCATCCCGGCCATCGGCCCGGAGCTGGGCGCACTCGAGGCGGACCTCGTCAAACGCATGCACCTGCGCGAGGTGCTCGCCGACCCCGCGCTCGCCGCCCAGCTCACCCCGAGCATGTCGCTGATCGAGCAATTGCTGCGGGACAAGAACAACCTCTCCGGCGTGGCCCTGGCCAATGCCAAGGCCCTGATCCGCCGCTTCGTCGACGAGGTCGCCGAGGTGCTGCGCACCCAGGTGGAGAAGGCGACGGTCGGAGCCCTGGACCGCTCCGTCCCGCCCAAGCGCGTCTTCCGCAACCTCGACCTCGACCGCACGATCTGGAAGAACCTCACCAACTGGAGCCCCGAGGAGGAACGGCTCTACGTCGACCGTCTCTACTACCGGCACACCGTCCGCAAGACGACACCCCAGCGGCTGATCGTCGTCGTGGACCAGTCCGGCTCCATGGTCGACTCCATGGTCAACTGCACCATCCTGGCGTCCATCTTCGCCGGGCTGCCGAAGGTGGACGTCCACCTGATCGCGTACGACACACAGGCCCTCGACCTCACCCCCTGGGTGCACGACCCGTTCGAGACCCTGCTGCGCACCAACCTCGGCGGCGGCACGGACGGCACGGTCGCCATGGCACTGGCCCAGCCGAAGATCGCCGAGCCCCGCAACACGGTCGTGGTGTGGATCTCGGACTTCTACGAATGGCGGAGCGAGCCGCTGTTCGAGAGCATGACCGCCATTCACCGCTCGGGCGCCAAATTCATCCCGGTCGGCTCGGTGACCAGCTCCGGCCGCGCCAGCGTCAACCCCTGGTTCCGGGAGCGCTTCAAGGACCTCGGCACTCCGGTGATCTCCGGTCACATCCGCAAACTCGTCCACGAGCTCAAGACGTTCCTCACGTAGACCCGCCGAATCGACCGACTCCGCAGACTCCGCCGAATCGACCGATCCGGCCGACTCCCGGAACCGTCGAACGCGCCGGATCCACCGACTGTGCCGGATCCACCGACTGTGCCGGATCCGCAGAACCCGTCAACTTGCCAAGCTGCCAAACGGCCAAGCCTGCCGAATTCATTGAGAAAGGCCCTGACATGTCCGACCTGTTGCGCGCCCCCGCCGAGATCAAGTACGCCGAGGAGCTGGACTGGCTGGAGTCCATCGACGACAACCCCAAGCCGTTCTCCTGGCGCTTGTCCCCGAAGATGGTCCGCCTGTTCATCCTGGGTTCCGAGCGCGCCGACGGCCTGGACCGCGAGATCTCCCAGAAGTGGTTCGGTGACCGCAGCTTCGTCGAGCGCTCCATCGTCACGCTGGCCTCCGACCGCGGCCTGCTGCTCATCGGCGACCCCGGCACCGGCAAGAGCTGGCTGGCCGAGCTGCTGTCCGCAGCGATCAGCCGCAACTCCACCCTGGTCGTGCAGGGCACCGCCGGCACCACCGAGGACCACATCAAGTACTCCTGGAACGTGTCCATGGTCATCGCCAAGGGCCAGTCCCGGGAGTCGATGATCCCCTCACCGATCATGACCGCGATGGAGACCGGCGCGATCGGCCGCTTCGAGGAGCTCACCCGTTCCACCAGCGACGTCCAGGACGCGCTGATCTCGATCCTCTCCGAAAAGTACATCTCGGTCCCCGAACTGGACAGCGACAGCATCGTCTTCGCCAAGCCCGGCTTCTCGGTCATCGCCACCGCCAACAGCCGCGACCGGGGCGTCAACGACCTGTCATCGGCGCTCAAGCGCCGCTTCAACTTCGTACGCATCCCGGTGGTGACGAACAAGAAGAGCGAGGCGGAGATCGTCCGCTTCCGCACCGAGGAACTGCTGCGCCGTCACCAGATAGAGCTGGACGTCCCGCCGACGCTGCTGGACGTGCTGCTGCAGAGCTTCGCGGACCTGCGCGCCTCGTCGGCGGCGGCCGGCAGCGACGACGAGAAGCTGGAGTCCGCGCTGTCCACCGCCGAACAGATCGGTGTGCTGGAGGACGCGATCCTGCACAGCAACTTCTTCGGCGAGCGCTCCCTGACCGCTCGCGCCCTGGCCTCCTCGCTCGTCGGGTCGCTGGCCCGGCGCGAGCCCGAGGACCTCGCCATCCTCAACAAGTACCTGCACGGCGTAGTCGAGCCCCGCAGCAAGGAGGAAGGCGGATCCTGGCCGGAGTTCCTGGAGGGCGGCCGCGACGCGATCGCCACCCTGTCATGAGCGCCGCCCACGAGGGGACCTTCGCGACACTGCGCACGCAGCTCCAGGAAGCCGCCGCGACGTTCGCCGACGGACCCGATGCCCTCGAAGGAATCCTCCTCGGCATCGTCGACGACGTCGACCGCGCGGTGCGCGAGCCGCTGGAGGTCTTCCCCGTCTGCCACCACTCACCCGCCTCGGCGACCGCGATGGCCCGCCGCCTGCGCGAGAAGCAGCCCAAGGTCGTCTACCTGGAGCTGTGCGAGGACATGGCACCGCTGCTGACCGAGCTGCGCAATTGCCGCCTCCCGGTCGCGGTCCAGGCGTTCGCGACCGAGGTCGACGGCTTCCCCGCCGAGTGGTCCCCGCTGTCGGTCGTCGCGCCGATCACCGAGGCGTCGGCCGAGTACCAGGCGATCGCCTACGCCCTGGACACCCCCGATGTCGAGCTCGTCCTCGTCGACCGCTCCTCGGACCACGTCTTCCAGTGGGACCCGCGCGCTACGCGGACCGAGCAGCCGGCGGACGCGGACGCACCACCGCCCGCCGAGGAGGAGGCCGCGCTCCACGGCGACGCGGTCGGCGTGGAACTGGGCGACCTGCGCCCGCGCTTCGCCGAACTGGAGGAACACCTGCTGCGCCACGGCAAGGTGCGGCACTGGTCGGAGTGGTGGCACCAGTACGTCGAACTGCCGCTCGGCGACCGCGGCAGCGACCACGACACCTACCGCCAGGTCATGCTCCTGATCGGCAGCCTCTTCCGGCGCCTGGCACCCGGCGATTCCGACCGGGTGCGCGTGGACGAGGACCGCGAACGCCACATGTGGACCAGGATGCGCGAGCACCTGGCCGCGACCGGCACCGATCCCGCCGACTGCCTCTACGTCTGCGGCGCCTTCCACGCGGTCAGCCGCGTCGCGGAGTTCGGCGTCCATGGCACCGACACCTTCGAGATCGGCCCGCGTACCGCCACCACGTGGCAGTACGGGCTGATCCCGTCCAGCCACGCGGCGATCGAGGCGCAGTTCGGCCTCGCCGCGGGCTCGGTGTCGATCGCGGCGACGGTCTGGGCCAAGAACCTCAAGCGCACCGGCGTCAAGCCGTACCGCCTGGCAGGCCAGAACGGTACGAAGAAGACGAAGCCCAAGAAGACGGCGGCTGCGGCGACTCCCGCACCGACGGCCGCGCCCGTGGCGGCGGTCCCGGCCTCCGACAGGCTGACCGGCTTCCTCCAGCGGCCGCCCGTACTGGACCGCCTGGACGAGGCCGAACTGCTCGGCTGGTCCGTGGAGATCGTGCGCGCCGCCCGCCGCAACGGCTATCTCGCCTCCACCGCCGACGCCATCGCGGTGTTCGAGACGTCGATCCTGCTCGCCGGGATGCGCGACCGGGCCAGGCCCACGCCGTACGACTTCCAGGACGCGGCGGTCACCTGCATCGAGAAGGACACCGTGCCGGGCCGGCGCGACGTGCGCCGCCTCGTCGAGATCATGATGGGCGGCGACCGTGTCGGACAGGTCGGCTACGACGCGCTGCCGCCCCTGGCGCGCGACGTGCACGACCGGCTCGCGCCGCTGAACCTGAAACTCCAGCAACGCGGCGTACAGCGGGCGTTGCTGAACATCGCCGCACAGCCCGAACTGGAGCGGTGCTCCGACGTGCTGTGGATGCTGCGCCGCCTGATGCCGCGGGGTGCCGCACGCCCGATCATGGGTGAGCGCCGACTCGGCGAACGTCCGATCCAGGAGTCGTGGGACCTGGCGCTCGGCACCCACCAGCGGGCCCTCATCGAGCTCGGCTACGAGGGCGTCAGCCTCGAACAGGTCCTGGAACAGCGCCTGCGCCGCACGGCGTACGACCCGCAGGCCACCGCGGCGACCGTCCTCGCGACCGTCGAGGACGCGACCCTGTACCTGCGCAGCCGCCGCCTTGCCGACGAGCTGGGCACCCGCGCCCTGGAGGTGCTCTCCGCCGAACGCAGCGTCGACGACGCACCGGAGGTGCTGCGCCGGGTGCGCGGTCTGCTGGCGTACTACCGCACCAGTGAGCCGGTGCTGCCGCCGTGGATCGAGTCCTTCGTCAAGGCGGGCTACGCGCACTACTGCACCCTGCTGCCCACGGCGTTCACCGACGACGACGCCACCGTCCGTCAGGTGGCGGCGATGCTGGGCTTCCTGTTCAGCATGGAGAGCCTGGCCCTGTCCCTGGGATGCGACCGGGCCCAGCTGGAGCTGGCGGTCGCCCAGTCGCACCCGGAGGACCCGTCGAAGACGGCCCTGCTGTGGGCGGCCCGGAACCACCTCGGGCTCCTCTCCCGCGCCGAGCTGCAGGCACGCTGCGACGAGCTGCTCGCCAACCCCCTGGTGGTGCCCGCCTATCCGCGCTACCTCAGCGGCTTCGTGCACGCCCTGGAGCCCGTCCCGGGCCTCACCGACTTCGTCGTGGAGGCGGTGTCGAACGCGTTCGGGCGGCTGCCGGACCCGGTGCTGCTGCCCTGGCTGCCGACCCTGATCAGCACGTTGCGGGCGAGTGGTACGGAGCTGGCCCCGCTGCTGATCCGCGAGGCCGGACGGATCTTTCCCGGCCGGCTCGCGGCCCTGGACACCTGGGTCCCGCCGTGGCGGGCCCTGCCGGAGCCGGAAGCCGTACGTCCGATACGGGGCACGGCCGCGGCCCGGGGCGTCGCGCTGCTCGCCGCCCATCCCGCGACCTGCGACGCGGTGGCGAGCCTGCTGGGCTGCGACGGGGCATGGGCGACGGGCGAACCCGGCCCGTCAGGTGCGGCACTGGTCGGCCGTCACCCGGACACGGCGGTGGCGTTGGAGGCGCTGCTGGCCGGTTCGTCGTGACGTCGTCATAGGGTCGGCGGGGCGGGACCCGGTGCTCGCGCCAGGCTCGTCCCGCTGCTCGCCCCCGGCCCCGCTCGGCCTCGTCCCGCTGTTCGCTCCGGGGCCGATCACCGGCTCGTGCCGGGCTCACTCCAGGACGTTGACGTCCTTCTCGGCCGTCCGGTCGGCGGTGGGGAGCGGGCGGTGGCCTTCGTCCCAGTGGTTGGACCAGGAGCACAGGCCACAGGCGTACCTCCCGTCGAGCCCGTACACCTGGGCGTCGCAGCCGCGGCAGCGGGTGGTGGTGATCTCGGGGATTATCGCGACGGCCGGGGCGGCCGAGGACCAGCCGCACTGATTGGAACAGGTCCACGACCCGTCGGGCCCCTGAGTCGTCGCCGCGCCGCAGTTTCCGCACGTCATGTATGACCTCCGGGATGTCTGGTCTCCGGGACGGCCCCGCCGACCGGGGCGACCGGATGACAGGGCCGACTCCAGTGTGCCAGCGGGCCGCCCGCCGGAAGAGTCCATCGGGGAGGTCCACGGCGGGGCGGCCCGCTGCCGTTGGGCGGCCCCGGCACGACGAGCGGCCGCCGTCATAGATATCTGATTGATCGTCAGGTGTGCTGGCGCCACAGTGGGATGACGGCGGCCACGCCCGAGAGCACGGGCAGCAGGTCCCACACTCCGTACAGCGTCGGCACGACCGTGTGGTAGCGACCGCCCTCGAGGACGAGGCCGGTCAGCGCCACGCGGGCCCCGGCCGCGAGGGTGAAGCTTTCCAGGCGGTCCAGGTGTTCTGTCCGCGGAGGCTGGTGACAGCGATCCACAACGTTCGTGATCGATGCGGTCAGGGCGTGGGTGGTGTCACGGACGTCAGGTAGGTCGCCGGCTCGTCCGTGTCGTTGGTGTAGCGGTGGGGGCGTGCGGCGTCGAAGGTCAGTGCCTCACCCGCCTGTACGTCGTAACGCTGATCGGCGACGTGCACGGTGACCGTGCCGGTGATGACGTAGGCGCACTCGACCGCGGCATGGCCCCACTCCTCGCCGCTGGAGGCCTGGCCCGGTCCGAGAGTGCCGAGGAGGACTTCGAGCTGGCCGTTGCTCGGGGTCAGGCGTTCGTACTGCACGAGGCCCTTCGGCATGAGCAGGCGGGAGCGTTCGTGCGGGCGGCTGTGGTGGGCCGTGAGCGGGGCCTGGCCGTGGAACATCGAGGCGGTCGACGGGCCGAAGACGGTGCTCAGGGCACGGAGGGTTTTGAGGCTCGGCTCGCGGATGCCCCGCTCGACCTGGCTGAGCAGGGTCGCGGACAGGCCGGTCTGCGCTGCGAGATCGCGCAGGCTGAGTCCCGCTTCCGTCCGCAGGGTGCGTAGCTGGTCTCCCATCACGGTGGTCAGCCTAGCGGAGCCGTGCGCACTCTTGTGTACGCGAGTCATGGGATGCCTAAGGGCTTGCCAGCATGTTTTTACCGGAGAGTCAACGGTTGACAGACGAGAAGCCGTGCATTTGTGTGTACTAGTGTAAACAAGTGCACGCCTGGGTTGTCCTCGGCGTTGTGGAGAGAGGTGCACCGCCCATGAACGCCGACCAGCATCTGGTCTTCCGCGGAGGGAGGGCGATGGCGTTCGTGCCGGTCGCCGTGTTCCTCGCGTTCTGTGTCGTCTTCTTCGTCGTGTTCAAGACGTTCGACATGACCGCGCTCGCCGCGGGGGGTGTCGTCGCGCTGCTCGTCGGCGCGTTGTTCGCCAAGCCGTACGCGGCGTACTGGTCCGCCGTGACGAGGGGGATCGGATCGTCCACCGCGGTGACGATCGTGATGATGCTGTTCTGCGTGGGGCTGATGTCCGCCCTGATCAAGGAGACCAACGTCTCCGGCGGATTCGTGTGGCTCGCCGAACTCCTCGGCGTCAGCGGTGGCACCTTCACCCTGTTCACGTTCGTCGCGGTGTGCATCATCTCGATGTCGACGGCCTCGTCCATCGGGACGATGTTCACGGCGTTTCCGATCTTCTACCCGGCAGGCGTGCTTCTCGGCGCCGAACCGGCGTTCCTCGCCGCCGCGATCATCTCCGGCGCGATCTTCGGAGACAACGTCGCCCCGATCTCCGACACCACCGTCATCTCGTCGTCGACGCAGACGTTCCGCCGGAAGTCCGGCACCGCGGACATCGCCGGAGTCGTGCGGAGCCGCGCCCGCTTCGCCTTCACGGCGGCAGCCGTCTCGGCCGTCGGGTTCTTCGCGCTGGGATCGTCGGGCCGTTCGACCGACTCGGCGCACTCGCAGAAGCTGCTGGAGCAGGCCTCCGACCCGCTCGCGCTGGTGATGCTCGTCCCCGTCGCGCTCATGCTCACCGTGGCACTGCTGACCCGCGACATCTTCAAGGCCGTCACGGTCGGGCTGGCGACCGGGATCGTCACCGGCCTCGCCTCGGGCCTGCTCACCCTTGAGGGCATCATCGGCGTCACCGACGGGGCGCCCACCGGATTCCTGATCTCGGGCGTCAGCAACATGCTCAGCGTGATCGCCCTGGTGGTGACCGTGTTCGGCATCATGGGCGTCCTCACCGCCGCGGGCATCCTCGACTGGCTGGTGACCGCCCTCACCCGCAGCCGCCTGTCCCGCACCCCGCGCGGTGCGGAGTTCGCGATCGGCATCGGTATCTCGGGTACCACGCTGCTGTTCGGCGGCGTGAACTCGGCCGCGATGCTCACTTTCGGCCCGGTTGCCGACGAGATCGGCGCCCGCGTCGACCTGCACCCCTACCGCCGGGCGGTCGTCATGGACTGCTTCGCGATGGGGATCGCCTCCATCGTCCCCGTCCTGAGCGCCTATCTGTTCATCGGCGCACAGCTCACGACCGGGATCAAGGGCGTTCCCGCCCTGGCCACGACGGAGATCTTCGTCGCGATGCTCTACCCGCTCGTCCTCACCGTCGTCATGGTCGTGGCGGCCGCAACCGGCTGGGGCCGCCGTTTCGAGGGCGCGGAAGGCGTCGAACTGAAGCGGCCCGAGCGCACGCCGGCCCTGGTCTGAGCAGCGCACCCCAGCAAACACCGCCCGGCGACCGGTCATTGGAGGACCCATGGATCGCAACACAGTCAACTGGCGCGGCTACATCCCCGCCATCACCACACCGTTCACCCGCGACGGCGCGCTCGACATCGACGCGTTGCACGTGCAGGTGGCCTGGCTCGCCGACGAGGGCATCCAGGGCGCGATCCTGGCCGGCACCAGCGGCGAGTGGTTCTCCATGTCCGTGAAGGAACGCGCGGAACTGTTCGCGGCGGGCGCCGAGCACCGCAGCGACGCCTTCCCCGTCCTCGGCGCCTGCAACGCGTTCACGCCGGGCGAGGCGATCACCCACGCCCGTGCCGCCGAGGCGGCGGGCCTGGACGGCATCCTTCTCACCCCTCCTCCCTACATCGTGCCCAACCGGAAGGAGATCGTCGCGTTCTACCGGGCGGTGAGCGATGCCACCGACATCCCGATGACCGTGTACAACTGGCCGCGCGGCTGCGTCGTGGACATGGACGTGGACCTGCTGGCCGAGCTCGCGCAGATCGAGAATGTCGTCGCGATCAAGAACTCGACGGGAGACTTCGCGAGCTTCCTCGCCGGGATGTACGCGCTGGAGGGCGAGGTGCGCTACTTCGGTCTGCCCACCAACGCGCTCGGCGCCGACCTCGCGATGCTCGGCCACGGCGACGGCCTGATGGGAACGGGCGGCATCCTCGGCCGCGACCAGGCCGACTTCTGGAACGCCGTCGACGCCGGGGACCGGGAGCGCGCGGTCCAGCTGGGCCGGAAGGACCGCGTCTACATGGACGCGTGGTTCCGTCCCGACTACGGCGTACAGTTCGGCAACCAGCAGGCGATCATCAAGACCGCGCTGCGGCTGCGCGGTATCCCCGCGGAATTCGTGCGGGCGCCGCTGCTCGAGCTCACGCCGGGCGAGGTCGCCCGTGTCGAGGCGACCCTGCACGAGCTCGGCATCGAGACGGTCCCCCTCGCCGATGACTGAGCGCTACGACGTCGTCGTCGTCGGCGGTGGCCTGCTCGGCTGCCTCACGGCGTGGATGGCCGCTCGCGACGGTGCGCAGGTGCTCCTGGTCGACAAGGATCAGGTGAACCAGCACGCCTCGGGACAGAACGCCGGGAGCCTGCACTTCCAGCTCGAATACCGGATGGTCGAGGCGGGCGAGGAGGCCGCGCGCGTCGCGGCGGAGGCGATGCCGCTGCACCTGGACGCCGCCGCGATGTGGGCGCGCCTGGAGGACGAGATCGAAGAGCCGATCGGCGTGCGCCAGACGGGCGGGCTCATGGTCGCCGAGAACGCCGACCAGGTCGCCATGCTCGAGTTCAAGGCGGAGCTGGAACGCTCCTGGGGCCTGGACGTGCGCACGCTCGACCGCACCGCACTCGACGATGTCGCACCGTACCTGTCACGGGACATCGTCGCGGCCAACTACAGCCCGCTGGAAGGAAAGGCGGACGCCCGCATCGCCGCTCCAGCGGTCGGCCGTGCGGCCGTCGCGGCCGGGGCGACGGTGCGCGCACGCTGCCGCCTGGCCGGCGTGCACCGCGTCCCGGCCGGGTGGGACATCACCCTCCAGGAGACCGACCGCGCGGGAGACGAACGAGCCCGCACCGTGCGGGCCGCCGCGGTCGTGCTCGCCGCCGGCGTGTGGACGACCGAGCTCGGCAGGGTCTTCGACGCCGACCTGCCCACCGTCCCCCTCGCCCTCACGATGACCGTCACCTCGAAGGTCCCCCGGTTCATCCCCCACCTCGTCCAGCACGCCGGCGCGCGCCTGTCTCTCAAGCAGTCGCTCGACCACACGGTCCTCATCGGTGGCGGTTGGCCGGCCCGGCTGACGAGGGACGCGGACGGCGCCCCGGCGTTCGACCGCAAGCACCAGCTCATCCCGCAGTCGATCGCCGGCAACGCGCGCGCGGCCGTGAACACCGTTCCCGCGCTGGAGCGGGTGCCCGCCGTGCGCAGCTGGGTCGGCGCGACCACGGTGGCACCCGACCAGCTTCCGCTCGTCGGCGCGGTCAAGGGCGCTCCGGGCGTGTTCGTCGCCACCGGCGGATCGGCGTTCACCCTCGGGCCGAGCTTCGCTCGGGTGCTGACCGGCCTCATCGCCGGGCGCTCACCCGATATCGACCTGGCACCCTACGACCCGGCCCGCTTCACGGAAGGGAGCACCTCATGACGACGGGCGATGCCTGGCGCCGCACCGCGCACGAGCGCGGCGACGCTGTGACGATCAGCGTCGACGGCGAGCCGGTCCGCGCCTGTACGGGCGAGACGGTGGCCGCGGCCATGCTCACCGCAGGGGCCGAGTTCGAACGAGACCGCAACCTGGCCCCCCGGGCGCCGCTGTGCAACATGGGCACATGCTTCGAGTGCGCCGCCACCGTCGACGGCAGGCCGCTGACCCGCACCTGCCTCGTGCCGGCGCGCGCGGGCATGATCATCGACACGTCGGGGAGGCTGTGATGTTCGATCTCGCGATCATCGGCGCGGGTCCGGCGGGCATGTCGGCGGCGCTCACCGCGGCCGATCACGGTCTGACGGTCGTCGTCATCGACGAGCAGCAGCGGGCGGGCGGGCAGATCTTCCGCCAGCCGCCCGAGATCTTCCCGGGAAGTGTCCTGCACCCCACCGCAGGCTACGGCTGGGCCACCGATCTCATCCGGCGCTTCGAGGCGGACCCGCGCCTGACGACGGAGTTCGGCTGGTCGGCGATCGGTGTCCTGCGCGACGACGCGACCCCGGACGTTCTGCGCGTGGCGATCAACCACCCGGAACACGGCACTCGTGTGATCGGCGCGCGCCGACTGCTGATCGCCACCGGCGCCTACGACCTTCCCCTCGCCTTCCCCGGCTGGACGCTGCCCGGCGTCATGACCGCCGGCGCCGTTCAGACCCTCGTCAAGGCACAGAAGATCGCACCCGTCGGTGACGTCGTGCTGGCCGGCGCGCACCCGCTGCTGCTGCTCGTGGCCGACCTGCTCGTCCGCGACGGCGTCCCGGTGCGCGAGGTCGCGTTCGCGCAGAGCATCCCGGCACCGGTGGAGATGCTCCACGCCCTGGGCGCCGTACCCGGTCATCTGCGGATGCTCGCGGAGACGGGCGCGATCGTGGCGCGACTGATGCGCAAGGGCGTCCGCGTCTCGCCCCGGACCGTCGTGACGGCCGCCCACGGCACGGAACACGTTTCCCGGATCGAGCTCGCCCGGGTAGACCGGCGGTGGAAGGCGACGGGCGCACCCCGCGAGGTCGCCGCATCCCATCTCGTGCTCGGGTACGGCTTCTCCGCGTCGACGGAACTCGCCCGTCAGATCGGATGCGACCTCGTCTTCGACTCGCCACGGGGCGGCTGGGTGGTCGCACACGACGAACGACTGCAGACATCCGTCCCCGGAGTGTTCGTCGCCGGCGAGCCCACCGGCGTCGCCGGCGCCGACCAGTCCCGCGCCGAGGGCACGCTCGCGGGCCTCGGGATCGCCGCCGACCTCGGACGCGCCGTGCCCCCCGCGGCGTTCGCCGAAGCGGAACGCGGTATCCGGACCGCGACGCGATTCTCCACCGTGGTGCAACGCATGTTCGAGCCGGTCCGCGAGGCACTCGGCGACCTCGCGACACCGGAAACCACTGTCTGCCGATGCGAGATGGTCACCCGCGGCACCCTCGACGACTTTCTCGCATCATCACCGTTCGTCAGCGACATCAATGCCGTCAAGCTCTCCTGCCGCACGGGCATGGGCCCCTGCCAGGGACGCTACTGCGAGAGCAGCGTCGGCACGATCCTCGCCTCGGCACGCGAGCAGCCGATCGGCCTCGGCGGACGCTTCTCCGCACACCTGCCGGTCAAACCCGTGCCCGTCGGAGACCTCCGAGCCCTCGACGCGGCCCCCGAGCAGCCCGTACCGGACGGACCGGACGCCCCTTGTCCATGACCGGCATGCCACGCCCAGGCGGGTGAGCAGGGCCGCGTCCCGGCCGATGGTGCAGCGCGTGCGAGGCTTCCTGGTGGTCACGGCCTTGGCGATCACCCGGGCGGCACCTTCGGCGGACGAACCGCCGGTGGTGCCGGCGGCAGCGCCATGACCGCCTGGACCAACGGGTACGCCGAACCCCGCCTTCCCGGCGTGCCCGTCTCCCGCCTCCCGTCTCCACCGCCGACTACACGGTGTCACCGTCACTCAACTCCCGTAACCCACCATCCGTGTCCACCGTCCCGGGGAAGAGTCGGCACGCCAGGTCCGTCAATGTGCGTCGGCAGACCTTGCCGGTGGGGCCGAGCGGCATCACGGGGACATGGAGGAACCGCTCGGGCAGTTTGCGCTTCCCCAGCCCCCGGCGCAGCAGAAAGACGTTGAGGTCGGCGAGGGCGGGGACGGGGCCGCCCGGTACGGGGCGCACGCAGGCGCAGAGCCGTTCGCCCAGCTCCGGGTCGGGGACCGGGACGCAGACCGCCTCGGCGACGCCCGGGTGGCGGGCGAGCTCGCCCTCGACCTCGGCGGGACTGATGTTGAGACCGCCGCGGATCACCACGTTCTTGATCCGGCCCAGGACGTACAGACGCCCGTCGGGGCCGATCCGGCCGAGGTCGCCCGTGCGCACCCATCCGTCCGGGGTCCGGTAACGGGCGTCGAGTTCGGGGGCGGCCAGGTAACAGAGCGGAGTCATAGGGCCCTTGGCCTGGATCTCCCCCGAAGCGGCCGGCGGCACCGGGCCGCCGTCGGGGCCCGTGATCCGGATGCCGGCGACCGCGGGGTCCGGTCTCCCGACGCACCCGTCCTCGGCGCCGGGCGACCAGACCGTATGGCAATTGACACCGTCCGAGGAGCCGTACACGGTCAGCACCGGCCGGCCGAAACGCTCCGCGCACGCCCGAGCGGTGCCGTGCGGCAGGGCGGCACCGCTGGAGACGAGGGCTCGCAGCCCCGGGAAGTCCCCGGCGTCCGCCGGGCAGTTCTCGGCGATCCGGCGCAGCATCGTAGGCACCCCGAAGACATGGGTGGGGCGGTGGACGGCGAGAGCCCGCAGCGCCTCGGGGACCGAGAACGACGGCGGGACGACGAGCGTGCCGCCGAGCGCGACGAGGGTGACGACACCGCACGACCCGAAGGAGGAGCCGAGCGGTACGAGGACCAGGTGGCGGCGTACGGCCGCGTCCGGGTCGAGCGCCCTCAGATAGGCGGCCCGGCCCCCGGCCATCGCCTGGTGGGAGTAGGCGACCATCTTGGGCGCGGTCTCGGTGCCGGAGGAGACGAGGACACGGGCGGGCGCGGCCGGGTCCACCGGCACGGGACGCCACGGACGCCGGGCCCGCTCGCCCAGCCAACGGGCGTCGGCCGTCCCCCGGTCGGTGCCGAACACCACGTCGAGGAACGGAAGTTGGGTGCACACGGGGACATCGGCGGGGTCGGCGAGCACGGCGGCCCGCGCGCGGGAGCGACCCAGCAGGGCCAGGGTGTCCCGGTCATCCCCACCCGGCGGGTACGGGAGCGCGACCGCGCCGATGGCGTACACGGCGAGTTCGGCGGCGACCGCGTCGGCGCCCCCGGGCAGCCGCAGCGCCACCACATCCCCGGTCCCGAGCCCCGCCTCCGTGAACAGGGCGGCGATACGGCGGACTTCGACGTCCAGCTCCGCGTAGTCGAGACCCCCGCCGGCCGGGTCGCCGCTCTCCACCAGCGCCTGCCGACGGGGGTGGCGGCGTACCCGCTCCCGGAACAGGGCGTAGAGGTCGCGGTCCGGGCACAGCCCCTCCTCGGCCCAGGCGCGGCGCTCGGCGCGCGGAACGAGGTCGGGGACGGCCAGACCGGCCCGGGAGGTCCACACACCGTCGCGGCGGGCCCCGGGAACGGTCACGGGAGCGGTGAGCGTGCGGGCCGCGGCTTCCCGCACCGAGCCCGTCACGAGAACGTCCAGGGGCTGCGCACCGTCGCGTATCCACCGGGCGGGGCCGGGACGACGGCGTCCCGGAAGGCGGGGTCGGCGGGGAGGGCACTCAGATCGGTGCGGACCTCGGTGGCGCCGAGCCCGGCCGAGCGCAGCCGCTCCCGCCACTCCCCGGTCGTGCGCCTGCCGAAGCGCCCGGCGACGGCCCCCGGAGCGGCGTGCGCCGACCCGGTGACCCGGGCGAGCGCGGCCAGGTCGGCGCGGGCCCGTTCGCCCAGGTACAGGTGGCCGTCCGCCGTCCGCAACGGCAGTTCCAACGGCGACCACGCCGCGCGGCGTACGGGCGGACGCGGCACCAGTGCGGCGGCGGAGAGCAGCGAGGTCTCGGCACGGGCGCCGCTCCCGGTCCTCGCCCGCCGGAGGAGCCCGGCCACGACCGCCTGGGCGCAGACGAGACCGCCGAGGACATCGGTCAGCGTCATGAGCGACGGCGCGGGCGGCTCTCCGGCCGGGCGCAGGGCGGCGGCGAGGCCGCTGCGGGCCTGGGCGAGGTAGTCGGTGCCGATCGGGGTGTGCTCGGGCGGGTAGGCGTCCCCGAAACCGGATGCACCCGCGTACACCAGGTCCGGTCGCACTCGCCACAGCTCCTCGGCGTCGAGACCGAGGCGCACATCACGTCCGGGCGCCCAGTTGTGCACGAACGCGTCGGCGTCCGCCACGAGTTCGCGCAGTGCCGCACGGCCCTCGGCGGTACGCAGATCGGCCTCGACGACGGCCTTGCCCGCGTTGAGCGCCGCATAGCGGGCGGAACAGCCGTCGGCCAGCGGCGGCAGCCCCCGCATCGGGTCGCCGCCCGGGGGTTCGACGCGGATGACATCGGCGCCGAGCAGTTCCAGTACGTGCCCGGCGAGCGGGCCCTGGACCCGGCGGGTGGACTCGACGACCCGTATGCCGCTGAGCGGGAGCGCTCCGGGCGACGCGGGCCCGCCGCCCGGCCGGGGGACACACGCGCCGCCCGGCGCCGGTACGAGCCGTACGGGCTCCGGCAGTCCGGGCGGCACCGGGTCGTCCGTCAGTGCGACCAGGCTGACGCCGCACGCACTCGCGGCCGCGCGAAGGGCGTCCAGCGGGGCGGTACGGGCGGCCTCCCGCAGTTCCCCCGGCAGTACGCAGACGGCGGTCGCGAACCGCTGCTGGAACGGCGACCAGCCGCGCCCCGCCACCCGTGCGGTGATCCCGAGCCGCGCCCAGAACTGCCGCCACGCCTCGGGGTCGAGGGTCTCCAGCTCGAAGGCCGCGCCCTCCGCCGACACGAGCGTCGCACCGCCGACGGCCGGACCGGACGCGGTCGCGGTCGCGGCGGACGGAACGGGGATCCGTGGTGCGGCGGCCTCGTCCGGTGGGGCCGTGGCTTCGGCGAGGTACTGACAGAGCGCGAGCAGCGCCCCCTGCGCCGCGGAGGTCCGTACCTCGCGCAGCTCCAGCCCCCGGTGCCGGGCGAGCAGCACGGCGGACACGCCCTGGGCGGTGAGCACCCCGGCCACGGTGGCGGCGTAGTCCACGGGGAGCGGGAGCGGCCCGCCGCCCGCCCTGCCGTGGACGTGCATGATCCCGCAGGCCGCCTGGACGGCGCCCTCCCCGTCGAGATCCTCGGCCACGGGCCCGGCCCAGTCGGCCGTACGGCGCACGGCGCAGGGCCCGGCGACCCCGGTGCCCCGAGTGTCTCCGGTGTCCTGGGTATCTCCTGTGTCCCCGATGGTGCCGCGCAGCAGCCGCGTCGCCACCTCGTCGGCGACCGACGGGGCGGGAGGGGCGACGGGCGCGGGGGAGGGTGCGGAGAAGGCGATGCTCATCGGGATGTTCCTCCGGGCTTCCGGCCCTGCGTCGAGTACAGGACGCTGGACGCCGCGCGGAAGCCCGGATCGGTCATCAGCTCCCGAATACGGTCGAGCTGACGATCAGTCATCCCCTGGGCGAGGAGCCGGTCGCGCAGGTGATGCGTGTGGTGGAGCTGGAGTTGGAGGCTGGCCGATCCGGCGTGCCGCACCTCGACGTACGGGCGGATGTCGATCGCGACGAGCCCGGCCTCCCGCAGTGCCGCGGGGACGCGCCGGCCCCAGTGGGGGTCGCCCCCCGCGGCGCGCAGGGCGGCGGACTTGGCCGCGAGGAAGGCGGTGTAGAGCTGCTCGGACTCGGCGTCGGGGGCGAGCAGCGGGGGCTCGTAGGAGGTGTCGAACTCGTCGATCTGGAGCACCCCGCCGGGCCGCAGCGCACGCACGAGCCGGTCGAGCACCGCGCGCCGCTCCGGAATGTGCTGGAGGACCAGACGGGCCACCACCAGGTCGTAGCGGTTCTCCGGGAGCGGGTCGCGCACGATGTCGTGTGCGCGCACCTCCAGGTGCGGGGCGGGGGAGATGTGGCGCGGGTCGAGGTCGGTGGCGAGCACGCAGCCGCCGGGGCCGACGCGCCCGGCGAGCCAGCGGGCGACGCTGCCGCCGCCCGCGCCGACCTCCAGGCACGTCCAGCCCGGACCGACCCCGGTGGCGGCGAGCCGGGGCAGGGTCACGGGGTCGTAGGCGGCGGCGAGGCAGCGGTGCTGCTCCGTGCTGTGCGGGGTGGCGTTGTCGAAGGCGTACCCGGGGTCGGGCCGGACCTGTTCCGGGGGTGCGGACCGGGCCGGTCCCGGATCGGGCGAGATGTGCTCCGGCCCGGGCTGGGCGTGGCCGGGGGTGGGGGTCGGGCGGGCGGCCGTCGGCTGCGGCACGGTGTTCTCCTCCGATGGGACTGGGGCTCGACGGGACTGGGACTCGGTGTGTCAGGCGGTGTGTCAGGCGGTGGTGGGGCTTGACGCGGTGTGTGGTGAGCGGCGATCCCCCGGCACGGGGGATCACGGACCGGGCCCAGGAGGGACCGGGCCGGTTCCAGAACAGACAGGGCCGGGCCCAGGACAGACGGGCCGAGGCCCCGGACCGGCGGGGTCAGGTCCAGCGGCCGGTGCCGCAGGTGTCGGAGTCGCCCGTGAGCTGCCGCAGCAGAGCGGCGCGCCGCACCTTCCCGGTCCCGGTGCGCGGCACCTCGTCCCAGGTGAGCGCGACGGGCTCGGCGAGAGGCGGGAGCCCGTCCGCTGCGGTCTTCCAGCGCAACGCATCGAGGCACCCGTCCCGGGTGACGACGACGGGCAGCGGATCCTTGCCGTCCGGGCGGCCGAGGACGACGCATTCCAACGCCTCGGGAAGTCGTTCCTCCAGCCGGTCCTCGGTCTCCAGACAACTGAACCGGCCGGGGTTGTCGACCTCGCGGTCGAGCAGAAGGACACTGCCGTCGCGGCGCAGCAGCCCGAGGTCGCCGGTGTTCCACCAGCCCTGGTGCTGCTTGTCGGCCCAGCGGTCCTCCTCGCCGACGTAGCCGAGGGCGAGGGCGGCGGTCCGGGCCTGGAGGAGCCCGGTCCGGCCGCGCGGCAAGGGCAGTTGGGTGCGCGGGTCGACGACGCGCAGCCGGGTCTTGACGGGGATGGGGCGGCCCAGGTCGCGGGCGGTGGCGGTACGCCCGCCGTCCCCCGGGGAACGGCGGGTGTGGAAGCGGAAGGTGAGCGGGCCCGTCTCGGTCTGGCCCCAGCCCTGCATCCACACCGGGTTCCGGCGTCGACTGGCCGCCAGATAGGCGCGGATCGTGGGCGGGTGCACGGCGTCGTAGGTGCTGATGAAGAGGCGTACCCGCCGGAAGGCGTTGTCGAGGCGGCTGGTGAGCTCCTGAAGACGGACGTACGTGCTCGGCAGCGCCTCGGCGATGGTGGGCGGGTGTGCGCGCAGCAGCGGGTCGGTGGCGTCTGGGTCCGCCCCGGACAGCAGGACCATGGCCTCGGGGGCGCGCGAGAAGGCGACGCCCGTCCAGCAGAAGGTGCGCCCGTGTGCGTAGGAACCGGCGTGCAGCAGGGTGTCGTCACGGCGTACGCCGATGCCGGGGTAGGGGACGGCCTCGAAGCGGGCGAGCTTGCGGATGATCGTGCGCGTGGAGTGCACGACGAGCTTCGGCACCCCGGTGGTACCGGAGGTGTGGTTGATGACGAGCGGCTCGTCGTCGTGGCGGCGGCGGTGCACCGCGGGCCCCGGAGCGACATCGGCCAGCGGTACGGCGCGTGGCGCGGCCTCGTCCACGGTGAGCGTGGTGTCGGCGAGGGCGGTGAGGTCGTTCCCGGTGGCGCGGCAGCGCTCCAGCAGGGCGGCGGAGGTGACGAGCACGGCCGGTTCGAGCCGGGCGAGGAGCGTGGCCAGGACCGCCGGTTCGAGCTGTCCGGAGAGCTGGGCGGGTACGGCCCCGGCGCGCACCGCCGCGCAGGCGAGGAGGTCGTAGTCCCAGTGGTTCTCCTTGACGACGGCCACGCGGTCGCCCGGGCGCGCCCCGGCCGCGGCGAGCCGTGCCGCCGTGGTGGCGACCAGGTCCGCGAGGGCGGGGACGGTCCAGCGGGTGCCGTCCTCGGGCGCGAGGTCCAAGGGCCGGTCGAGATGGACGACGGTGGTGTGGCCGCGCTCAGCGGCCTCGTCGAAGAGCACACCCATGTCGTACGGTTTCACCGGGCAGTCTCCAGCTGTGGTTCGGAATGGGTTCGTCGGGCGCCGAGGCGGCTGAGGACGCGGGACGCGGCGAGGCTCCCGGAGCGTACGGCCCCTTCGGAGGCGGGCCGCAGCATCACCCAGTCACCGGCGTACTCCACGGGGCGCGCGGCGCGGCGCATGAAGCGTTCCCGCAGATGCAGCGCGCGAGGGGTGGCCTCCGGCAGAGCGTGCGGGAAGGCGTGCACGAAGCTGTGCCGGGTGGCGCGGCCGAGTCCGGGCACATAGCGCTCGGCGGCGGCGATCAGCCGGGCCTTCGTCTCCTCCTCGGGACACTCGGCCAGTCCCGGTACGGTCCCCGGGGCGGCCATGAGGGTGAGCAGCCCCCGGCCGTGCGGGGCGCGGCCGGGGTGTTTGACGTGGTCGGCGATGACGGCGGTCAGGACGTCCTCCTCGACGGCGGGGGTCAGCAGGAGATAGAGCGGGCGGCCGTCGGCGGTGGGGGCGAGGGGCCGGTCCAGCAGACAGCTGACCTTGAGCGCGGAGCTGAAGGTGCAGGCGCCGAGGAACTCGGCCTCGTCCGGCGGTGCTTCGGGCCGGAGCGCGGCGGCGAGCGGGGCCGGTACGGCGAGAACGGCGGCCCGGGCGGCCACCTCGCCGTCGTCGAGACGCAGCCGGGCCCCGCCCTCGGTCCGGACGACCTCGCGCACGGCGCGGCCGGTCTCGACCTCGACGGTGTCGGCGAGCCGCCGGGCGAGCAGGTCCATGCCGTCGAGGTAGGTGCGCCAGCCGGAGGGCGGGCCGACCTCGGCGAGCAGGCTCAGCATCGGGGCGGCGGCGGAGCGGGCGGTGTCCCAGCCGAAGCAGCAGCCGACGAGCGGCTGGAGCAGGTAGTCGTGCAGATCGGGGTGGTAACGCCCGGCCAGGGCGCGGACGGTGGCGGCACCGACGGGGGTGTCGTGCGGCCGGTCCCCGTCGTAGCGGCGGCGGTCGCGGGCGATCCGGCCGAGCAGCCGGACGAGGTCGAGGCGGGCTGCCGGGCCGAGCCCCGCACCGCCGTCGACGAGGGCGGCGGGCCCGCCGACCCCGGGCCGGGCCCGGCCCTCGCGCCACACCGCGACCTCGCCGCCGATGCGGGGCACCTCGTCGTGGCGGACACCGAGACGGCCGAGGAGTTCCCAGGTGGCGCGGTAGCCCCGGGACGGGACCTGCTCGGCGCCCCGGTCGACGGTCCAGCCCTCGTGGCGGAAGCTGCGCATCCGGCCGCCGACCTCGCGGTGGCTCTCGTAGACGCGCACGCTCAGCCCGGCACGGCTCAGCTCGTGGGCGGCGGTGAGCCCGGCGGGACCCGCGCCGACGACGGCCACGTCCAGGTCGGGGGAGACGGTCCGGCTCATGCGGCCCCCGCCCCGACGAGCAGGTTCGCCACGACGAGGAGGACGACGCCCAGCCGGTGGACGCGGAAGCCGATGCGCCGCGCGGCCATGATGTTGTCGGCACGGAAGCCGGTGAGGTACTGCCGCAGCCGCAGGCAGCCGGCCGGGAGCATGACGAGCGCGAACCACCAGGGGGCGATCCCGGTCGCCGAGGCGGCGACGCTGAGCAGGTACTCGGCAGCGGACAGGGCGCCGATGAAGAGGGCGTTGCCGCGCGGGGAGACGAGGACCGCAACCGTGGGACGGCCCACGGCACGGTCGCCCTCGATGTCGTTGGTGTTGGAATACACCCCGAACATGAGCGGCCCGAAGCCGAAGAGCACGCCCTGCACGAACAGGAATCCGCTGAATTCCCCGGTGAGCAGCCCGTACTGGGCGATGACGAGCACGAGCCCCAGGGCGGCGAGGAACGCCTCCTGGAAGCCGTGGTAACTGATCTTCAGCCCGTAGGAGTACTGGAGGGAGACGATGTAGAGCAGGCCCAGCAGGATCAGGGCCCACGGCGGGCGGTGCGGGGCGAGGGCGACGGTGAGCGCCCACACGACCGCCCCGGCCGACGCACAGACCCAGGCGAACCGGAGGGCCTCGCGCTCGCTGAGGGTCCCGGCGACGAGGGGCTTGCGCAGTTTGTTGCGGAGCGGGTCGTCGGGGCCGTAGTTGGCGATGTCGCTCCCGTCGCGGAAGCCGGTCACGTCGTCCAGCGCGACCATCGCCATGATGACGAGCACCTGCCCGAGCAGGAAGAGGACGAGCGTGGCGGCGGACCGCCGGTCGAGCCCGGGGGAGAGGGGCAGCAGCACGGCGGCGAGGACCACCGGTGTGCTCAGGTAGTAGTCGAAGACGTCGAGCTTGCCCAGCCTGCGGTAACTGCGCAGCTTGCTCTCCGGCCGGGACGCGGCGGGCACTGCCCCGGCGCCGGCCGTGACGCTCTGTGTCATGGGTTCTTCTCGGCCCTTCGTATCGTGTCGTTGTGTCGTGTTGTGTTGCCGTGTTGTGTCGTCCGCCGTCGGCCCGCGGGATGACGGCGGACGAGGGGCGGACGCGTACGGGCGTGTCCGGTGAGGGACCGGGCGGTTCGCCTCGGGCCGGTGTTTGCCGGTTCGGGCCGAGGCGTGGTGCGGCCGGAGCCCGGCCCGGGTCCCGATGCCGGAGGCCCGCGGGTCCCGGCGGTGGTCTCAGCGTCCGGCCGCGAAGGCGCACACGCTGTCGGCGACATGCTCCACCTCGGCGTCGCTCAGCAGGTGGTGCACCGGCAGCGACAGCGCGCGGGCGGCGGCGGCCCGGGCCCGGGGCCACTGTTCGCCGACGGGCGCGTACGGGGCGAAGGCGGCCTGCTCGGGCAGCGGCAACGGGTAGTAGACGTGGGTGGCGACCCCGGCGCGGTCGAGGTGGGCGCGCAACGCGTCCCGTTCCTCGACGAGCAGGGTGTAGACGTAGTAGCAGCGGCCGTCGCGGCCCGCCGGGGGCGGAACGATTCCCTGCCCGGCGAGCGGGGCGAAGCGCTCGGTGTAGTAGTCGGCGATCCGGGCACGCCGTTCGAGGCGCTCGGGGAAAGCGTCGAACCGGTGCAGCTGGAAGGCCGCCTGGACCTCGTCGAAGCGGCTGTTGCGGCCGACGAGGTGGTGCACGAAGCGCTGCCGTCCGTCCTGCCCGTGGTTGCGCAGCATCCGTACCCGCGCGGCCAGCCGGGGATCACGGGTCACCACGGCGCCGCCCTCGCCCGGCATCCCGCAGGACTTCACCTGCACGAAGGAGAAGACTCCGGCGTCGCCCCACAGCCCCGCGGGGGTGGAGCCGAGCACGGCCCCCTGGGCGACGGCCGAGTCCTCCACGAGCCGCAGTCCGTGGCGCCGGGCGAGGGCGGTGAAGCGGGGCATGTCCGCCATGACCGAGAACATGTGGGCCGGCATCAGCGCGGCGGTCCGGGGGCCGATGCGGCGCTCCACGTCGTCGGGGTCGACGACCATGGTGTGCGGGTCGATGTCCGCGAAGACCGGGGTGCCCCCGACGTTGACGACGGCGGCGGCCAGCGGGGCGCACCCGAAGGCGGGAACCACGACCTCGTCCCCGGTGCCCACCTCCATCGCGGTGAGGACGAGTTCGAGCGCGGAGGTGCCGCTGCCGCAGAGCACCACGTCGGGCGCGCCGAGGGAATCGCGCAGCATCCGTTCGAACTCCTCGGTGCGGGAACCGAGGATGAAGCGTTGGGAGGGATCCAGGGCCACCTCGCGGAAAAGACCGATCAGTTCTTTCCGGTCGGCTTCGAAGAGCTTCCGGGGGAAGAACTCGACGCGGACCGGAGGTACATGGGAGGCGCCGACGGACCCGGCCCGGTCGTCCGCGTCCCGGTCATCCGCTGCTGCGTCGTCCGCTTCCGGCGCCGCGGGGAGCGTGTCCGCGGTCTCTGTACGTCCCGCGGCCTCTGTACGTCCCGCGGCCTCTGTACGTCCTGCGGTCCCCATACGTCCCGCCGTCCCCGTACGTTCCGCGGCCGCCACGTCGCCCACCTCGATGCCCACCTCGCCGCGCACCTCTTCGGCCGTCCCGCGCCGGGTGTGCGGGACCTCCGGGGCGCGCGGCGCCCTGGGGGCCTGCCGTACGTAGAAGTCGGCGACCACCTCGCACACCCGGTCGATCTCCGCGGTGCCGAGGTCCGGGTACAGCGGCAGCGCCACGGCCCGTCCGGCGGCGGCCTCCGCGTGCGGGAACCGCCGGTCTCGGCAGCCGAGCCCGGCGAAGGCGGGCTGTCGGGGCAGCGGCACCGGGTAGTAGACCTCGGTTCCGATTCCATGGGCGCCGAGATGGGCGACGAGGTCGTCACGGCGTTCGGCCTCGATCAGATAGACGTAGAAGACGTCACGGTCGCCCCGCTCGGGCCGGGCGGTGGACCGGGGCAGCCGCAGCACGCCGGGGATGTCGCGCAACCGCTCGGTGTAGCGGGCCGCCAGGGCTGCGCGGCGGGCGATGTCCTCCTCCAGTGTGGTCGACTTCGCCAGCAGGACGGCGGCCTGCACGTCGTCCATCTTGCTGTTCGCCCCGGGGCGACTGCTCTGCGTGGCGATCGCCGGGAAGTTGTCGAGGGTGTGCCCGGCCCGTCCGTGGTGACGCAACGCGTCGACCGCGTAGGCCAGTTCGGGGTCGTCGGTGAGGACGGCCCCGGCGTCGCCGAGGGCGCCGAGGGTCTTGCTGGGGAAGAAGGAGAGCACCCCTCCGGCCCCGAGGAGCCCGGCGTGCCGGCCGCCCCGCCGCATCCCGATCGCCTCGGCGCTGTCCTCCACGACCGTGAGCCCATGGGCCCGCGCCACCTCGCCGATCGCCGCCATGTCCGCCATCGTGTGGAAGAGATGCACGGGCATGACGAAACGGCAGGCTGGGGTGACCGCCTCGGCCAGGGCGTCCGGATCCATGGCGTAGGTGGCGGGGTCGATGTCGACGAAGCGGGGGACACCGCCCGCGAGGACCACGGACGAGGCGGTCGCGAAGAACGAGTACGCGGGCACCAGCACCTCGTCGCCGGCGCGCAGCCCGCAGGCGCGCAGCAGCAGCACGAGCGCGTCCGTACCGCTGTTCACGGCGATTGCGTAACGCGCCCCGGTGCAGGCGGACAGTGCCTTTTCCCATTCCGCGACCTGAGCGCCGTGGGAGAATTTCCCACGGTCGAACACGCGCTCAAGATTCTGTTCGACCAGCGGCCACAGTCGTTGGAATCCCTTCGCCTGGGAGAAGAAGGGGATGGATGACGAGGACCCTCCGGGGGCCGGCTCTCCGTCCCGACTCCCTTGTTTCGCAAGGCTGTTGATCTCCAAACCCGCCCCCACCCTGACGCCGTTCCGATCCGCGGTGTACGTGGGATCAGCGTGGCCGAAGGGGAAACCCGACCGGTAGCGGAATCCCTTCCGCTTCACACTTTGCGGTGCTCATTTCCCGCTTGGCTTGACGTCGACGCGATGGTGTCGAAAAGGTCCGTGTAGAAATCCGTGCAGAAACATGCCGGGGACACCGGAAGCACGCGCGTCCGGCTGACGGGAGCCCGTCCCGCTCCCTCGTCACCACCCCGTGCGACGAGCGCAGATCCATGGCACCGCGCCGACACCGACTCCGACATCACACAGAACGACGGGCGGTCGTGCCGCCATGCCCGCCCCCTCCATTCGTTCCTTCCTTCCGTTCTTCCCTCCTCGAAGGAGCCACCTTGTTACAGCCCTTGGTCGTAGGACTCGGCCGCTCGGGAGCCGGACTGCACCTCAAGGCGCTCCGGAACCTGGCACGGTCCGGGCAGATCCGGCTGGGACCGGTGATCGGCTGCGACCCGCGCCCCGACCTCGCGCGCGATCTGTCGGGCGTGGTCCTCACCACCTCACCGGAACAGGCCCTGCGCCACGTGCACGACCCGCGGACGACCGTCGCCCACGTGTGCACCCCGCCGCACGACCGGCTGCCGCTGGTGCGCGAACTGGCGGACCACGGGGTGAGACACCTGCTGATCGAGAAACCGATCGCCAGCACCCGGGACGAGCTCTCCGCCCTGCTCCGGCTGCGCGAGCGAGCGGGCCTCCGCCTGACAGCCGTCACCCACTGGCTGGCCGCCGAACTCACCATCCGGCTGAGGCGACTGGTGACGGAACAGCCCTACGGCCCCCTGCGGCGGCTCACCATCGACCAGGACAAACCGCGCTTCACCCGGTCCCTCGCCTCGGGCTCCCACCGCACCGCCCTGGAAGTGGAGATCCCGCACGCGCTCGCCCTCGCCGTGCACCTCTGCGGTCCGGCCCAGGTCGTACGGGCCTCCTGCGCCGAACTGCGCACCGACCACGAGGCGCGCCCGAACCTCGGCGGGGCACGGGTCGAACTGCACCACACCGACGGAGTCCGCACCACGCTGCGCTCGGACCTGACCTCGCCCGTCCGCCGCCGCAGCGCGGAGCTGGAGTTCCGGGACGCGACCGTCGTCGCGCACTACCCGGTCGGCGAGGACGACGACCACGCCCAGCTCCAACTCCCCGGCCGCGCGCCCCAGATCTTCCGCGACGACGCGCTCCTCGCCTTCTTCCACGCCGCCTACCAGGACTTCGCCACCGAGGATTCCCCCGGTTCCGGACACCGGCACTTCGCCACCACCGCGGAAGCGGCCCGTCTGGTCTGCGAGGCGAAGGCCCTGCTATGACACACTGCCCCGCCACCCCCGACCCTTCGGTCCGTACGGCCTCCGCCCTCTCGGACCGCACGCACCGCACGGCCCCCGACCCTTCGGTCCGTACGGCCTCCGCCCTCTCGGACCGCACGCACCGCACGGCCCCCGAGCCCCCGGAGCGTACGGCCTCCGCCCTCTCGGACCGCACGGCTCGCGAGCCGCACGGACCGGTGGCCCGCCCGGTCCTGGCCGGTCTCACCGACGAGGCCGCCGCGAGCCTGGACGGCCAGCTCGCCGTCGTACGGACACTTGGGTGGACCGCCGTCGAAATCCGCTCCGTCGACGGCGTCCCCCTGGCCGACCTCCCCCGCGACGAGGTCGGCGCCATGGCCCGGCGCCTCGCCGAGTCCGGCACCCGAGTGGTCTGCCTCGCCTCCCGCATCGGCAACTGGGCCCGCCCCATCACCTCCGACTTCGCCCAGGACCTCGACGAACTGCGCGTCCTGGAGGAGTACGCGGACCTCCTCGACTGCCGCCGCGTCAGAGTGATGTCGTACCCCAACGACGGGCTGCCGGACGCGGAATGGGGCCGCAGGGCCGTCGAACGGCTGCGCCGCCTCACGGACCGCGCCGAGGAGGCCGGACTCACTCTGCTCCACGAGAACTGCGCCGGCTGGGCGGGCGACGACGCGGAACGCGCCCTGCGCCTGCTGGAGGAGGTGGACAGCCCCGCCCTGCGCCTGCTCTTCGACATCGGCAACGGAGTCCCGTACGGCTACCGGGCCGCCGGACTGCTGCGCCCGCTCCTGCCGTACGTGGACCACGTCCACGTCAAGGACGCCGTGCGCGACGCCGCCGGAGGGACCGCCTACACACTGCCCGGCGACGGCGAGGCCGAGGTCCGCACCTGTCTGCGGATGCTCGCGGAGGCCGGTTACGACGGCGCGTACTCCATCGAACCCCACCTCGCCGTGCGCCCCCACGAGGGCCTGGCACGGCCGGGCGAGGGCGCGGCGGACCTCTTCGTCCGGGCGGGCCGCCGCCTGGCGGAACTCCTGGACGCCCCGGCGTTCCGCACCCCGACGGACGACGCCCCGGCGGACCACGGCCCCGGCGGAGGCACCCCGTGAACACACCCCTTCCGCCGTCGCCCCTCCTGCACGCGAGCGACCACGAACTCCTCCTGCGTCTGCTGGACCTGCCCACGGCGGGCCCCCTGGAAGGCCCGCTCGGTGGCTCCGTCGAAGGCGGCCCCGGAACCAGCGGCACTGACGGCGAACACCCCCTGCGCATCGCGCAGGAGCTCTACGCCGGGGCCGCCGCGCCCTGCGGGCTGCGCGTCGTGCAACACGCTCCCGCCGATCCGAGCTGGCTGGAACGCCCAGGCGTCCCCGTGGTCGTACGGGAGGCGGCCCGCGCGGAACCCGGCTTCCTCACCGTCCAGCCCAGCCTGTTGCTGCGCCTGGGGCCCCGGCTGTCGCCCGCCCGCACCGTCATGTTCAACGTGCACCTCGACACCGTGGCCGGCGCCGAACCGGTCCGCTTCGACGGCCTCCGATTCCACGGCCGGGGGGCCGCCGACGCCAAGGGGCCCGCGGTGGCCCTGCTCGCCGGGATCCGGGCCGCTGCCGCCGCGCACCCGGCGCTCGGCCGGGACGTGGCCGTCCTCGTGCAGGCCGTGGCGGGCGAGGAGGGAGGGGCGATGGGCACCTACGGCACCCGCCCGCTGATCGCCGCCGGTCACTACGGACGGATCAACGTCTTCTGCGAGCCGACCGGGCTGCGCTCCCTGCCCCGCGCGACCGCCGCCATGACGGCACGCATCACCGTCGAGGGCGAGGACGCCATCGACGACCGGCCCGAGGCCGGGCACAACGCCACCGTCCTGCTCGGCCACCTCGCCCAGCACCTGGCCCACCGCCTCGACGGCGCCGTCCCCGGCACCCGCGTCTGCGTGGCCGGGCTGCACACCGGCGAACGCCACAACCGCGTCTACGGCACCGGCACCCTCCTCCTCAACCTCTCCTACGGCACCGGAGCCGACGGCGCACGGCTCGCCGCCGCCCTCACCGACGCCCTCGGCTCCGGACTGGCCGCGTTCACCGAACGCTTCGGCGCCACCCACGCGTTCGCCCGCACCGCCGAGGACGCCGCCCGGCTCGTCCGGCTGCGCTGGGACAAAAGGGACCTGCCGGCCCTGCGCAACGGCGACCCGTGGGCCGAGGCACTGCTGAGCGCGGCCGGAGCCCTCCCCGCGCCCCCCGACGACCCCGGCTTCACCTGCGACGCGATCTGGGCGAGCGGGCTGCCCGGCACCCACACCACGGTCCTCGGCCCCGGCTCCCTGGACGCCAACCACGCACACGCGCAAGGGGAGTTCATCGACCTCGACGACCTGGAGCACTTCGCCCGGATCGTCGCCCGCCTCCTGGGCGCCTTCGCCGAGGAGCCCGCCCGACCCGATCCCGTCAACGCCCCCGTCCCCACCCAGGGGAACGTTCACCCGAAAGGCAGTACCACCGCGTGATGACCACCACCGTCCGTCAGGCCGGGGCGCCCTCCGTCCTCGTCGCCCACGAACGGCTGCTCGACGCCCTCACCAACCTCTTCACCCGCCACGGCCTCCCCGCCGCCCGCGCCCGCACCGCCGCCGAGGCGCTCTGTCACGGCGAGTTGAGCGGATTCCCCTCGCACGGACTGTTCAACCTCGCCCGGCTCTACCTCCCGCTGCTGGAGTCCGGACGCTGCGACCCGCGCGCCGAACCCACCACCGTGACCGACCTCGGCGCCTGCGCCGTCATCGACCACCGGCGCGCCCTCGGGCTGTGGGCGGCGGCCGAGGCGATGGACGATGCCGTGGCACGGGCCCGGAAGTACGGCATCGGACTGGTCGCCGTACGCGGCGGCACCCACTTCGGATGCGCCGGCTTCCACGCGGGGCGTGCCGCGGCGGCCGGAATGGTGGGCCTCGTGGCGAGCAACTGCGGAGGCCAACGACTCGTCCCGGCTCCCCGCGGGGCGCTGCCGCTGCTCGGCACCAACCCCCTCGCCGTGGCCGCCCCCGCCCTCCCCGGCCACCCCTTCGTCCTCGACATGAGCACCACGGCCGTACCCACCGGCCGGCTCCGCCTCGCGGCACGGCACGAGGAACCGGTGCCGCCGGGATGGCTGGAGGACGAGCACGGCACCCCCGTCACCGACCCCGGAGCCTACGACCGGGGCGAGGCCCGGCTGCGCTGGCTCGGCGGGGACCCGGAGACCGGGGCGTACAAGGGCTTCGGCCTCGCCCTGGCCGTCGAGGTGCTCGCCGCCGGGCTCTCCGGAAGCGCCACCGGGCCCGCCCCGCAGGCCCTGGCGGACGACGAGCAGTCGCGGGGGACCGACGACGGCATCGGCTTCCTGCTGCTCGCCGTCGACCCCGGACGGCTGCGCCCCGGCGACGGCTTCGCGGAGGCGATGCGGGAACTCTTCGGGACCGTCAACGCGAGCCCGCCCGCCCCCGGAACCGACGAGGAGGTCCGCTACCCGGGCTGGCGGGAGGCCGAACGGGCGCTCCACCGACGGCGCGAGGGCGTTCCGCTGCCCGCCTGGCTCCACGAGGAACTCACCGGCCTGGGCCTGTTCGACGCGGGGCAGCCCCTGCCCGATTCCCCCCGCTCCCGGAACGCGGAAGGCGAGCGCCCGTGACGGCCACCCGCGCGGCCCTCGGGGTGATCGGCCTCGGCGCCATCTCCCGCTACTACCTGGCAGCCCTGGAGCATTCCCCGCACTGGCGGCTCGCCGCGGTCTGCGACGCCCGCCCCGAGGTGCTGTGCCGGCACGGCGACGCGGTGCCCGGCTGGACCGATGCGGCCGCGATGCTGCGCGAGACCCCCCTCGACGGTGTGGTGGTCGCCGTCCCGAACGACGCCCACGCCGAGGTGTGCCGAGCGGCACTCATCGCGGGCGTACCGGTCTGCGTCGAGAAACCGCTCGCCCTCACGGTCGCGCAGGGACGCGAACTCGCCTGTCTTTCCGCCGAGTTCGAAACCCCGCTGCTGACCGCCTTCCACCGCCGTCACAACGACGCCTTCCGGGTTCTGCGATCCGCCGTCACGGCCGCGGGCTCGCCCGTGCGCACGGTCCGGGTGCGCTACCTGGAACGCATCGAGGAACACACCGGAGGCGAGTCCTGGTACCTGGAGCCCGAACGGTGCGGTGGCGGCTGCGTCGCCGACAACGGGCCCAACGCCTTCGACCTCGTACGCCAACTGCTCGGCGACGTCGCACTGACGCACTCCTTCGTCGGCCGGGACGCCGCCGGGGTGGACCGCACGGCCCACCTGCGGCTGCGGGCGGCCGACGGAGCGGAGGCGGAGGTGCTGCTGGACTGGTCGTACCCGGGAGAGGCCAAGGACGTCACGGTGACCCTCGCGGACGGGCGTGCCCTCCACGCCGACCTGCTCGCCGGTCATCCGGGCTTCAAGGGTTCGCTGTGGCACGAGTACGAACGGATCCTCGTGGAGTTCGCCGGACTCCGCACCACCACGGACAGGACCGGCACCGCCGATCGCACGGGAGGCGGAGCCGGGGGCGGCCTCGCCTGCCTCGACCTCGTCGCCGCGGCGTACGCGCACGAGGCGGCCCGCCCGGACACATCACTCGCGCCGGAGCCGTCCCGGCGCCCGGACAACAGCGAGGCCCGGGAGGCCAGGGAGGCCCGGACATGAGGAACACCGTCGAGGACGGCCCCAAGAGGGCCGTGCGCGCCACTCTGGTCAAGGTGCTGCTGCACAGCCGTACGGACCGGGGCATGAGTCTGCTGGAGTGGGCCGGCCGCTGTGTGCGCGCCGGCGAGGTGCACGAGCTGGTGGTGACGGACCAGTGGGACCCGGTCGCGGGGGCCAGGATCGACCGCGTCGGCTTCCTCGGCTTCGCCGAGATGGAGTGCGGCGGGGTGGTGGACCGCGGCGACGTGCTGCGGATCGGCGACATCGAGGTGGGGCCGGTACTCGGCTTCGACGGCTGCCACTTCCCGAACCACTACAACATCCTGGTCCACAACCCCGTTCTGATGACCGGGGCTTCGCTCGACCTGCGCCCGGAGTCCCCGGTCGTCTTCGGCGGGCAGCAGACAGCGGGGGAGGGGCCGAAGGACTGAGAGGGGAGGGCCCAGGAGACCCGCGGCGCCCAGGAGAAGCCGCCGGGAAAAGCCGGGGCCGGGAAACGCACCGGGGCCGGTGACCGGACGAGGAGTCCGGCCACCGGCCCCGGCCTGTGGCGGACCGGACTCAGCCCAGCAGCTCGACGTCGAGGCGTCCGTAGTGGTACTCACGCACCACGCGCAGCAGCTCGTCCTCGCTCAGCTGCCCGTCACCGTTCGCGTCGATCTTGCTGAAGGTCTCGGCGGCCTGGTTGCGCGGCAGACCGATCCCGGTGAGCCACGCCTCGAACTCGGTGGCGTTGAGCGATCCGTCGCCATCGCTGTCGGAGAGGGTGACGAGGGCCTTCACCACCGGCGAGAGGGCGCGGTTGAACGCCGCCTCACCCTCGGTGAACAGCAGCTGCTCGGTGGCCTGCAGGAAGCCCTGCTCGGAGATGCCCTCCTGGGCGCTGCTCCCGGACTGCTCGGCGAGGTGGGTGTAGAGGGCCTCGAAGGCGTCGTGCAGCGCCCGCACCCCCGGGGAGTCCGGCGTCGCGCCGAACCCGGAGACGATGCGAGCGGCCTCCTGCCGGAAGTCCTCCAGCTCCAGCAGGCCGTTTCCGTCCAC
The DNA here is from genome assembly GCF_042889785.1 of Streptomyces sp. NPDC002476. Lineage (NCBI taxonomy): Bacteria > Bacillati > Actinomycetota > Actinomycetes > Kitasatosporales > Streptomycetaceae > Streptomyces > Streptomyces sp. NPDC002476. The sequence continues at coordinate 58,076 of NZ_JBIARH010000008.1, forward strand.
GTCCCAGCGGGCGAAACGCTTGCGCAGCCGGTCCTTGGCCAGGGCATTGGTCATGTCTGTACTCCTTCTCATGTTTCTCGTCATCCGCGGTACCGCGTTGGCTGCGGTACCGCGTTGTCCGCGGGTATCGCGGTGAAGCACCGGGCCCCGGTCACCGGCGCACCGGGGAACGGGACCCGGCCGCGCACGCCGGACCGGCGTGCGAGCAGGGGGGCCACCGCCCGGTACGGGGGCGGGGCACGGAATCGGGAACGCGCCTATGGGCGGGCCGGGTTCAGAGCGGGGTGACGAGCCGTCCGGCGAGCGCTCCCCGGGTGTCGAAGACGGGGCGGCCGCAGCGGCTCAACGCCTGGGGGTCGTAGCAGGAGTGGGGTTGCAGGAGGACGACGAGGTCGGCGGTGCCGAGCGCCTCCTCCAGGTCGGTGGACCGGGGCAGTGGGGCGTCGCCCACGTGGAAGTGCTCCACGTACGGGTCGTGATAGCCGACCTGGACACCGGTCTCCAGCAGCCGGGCCGCGATGGCCCGGGCAGGTGTCTCGCGAGTGTCGGCCACGTCCGGTTTGTAGGTGACGCCGAGGAGCAGCACTCTGGCTCCCTCGGCCTTGACACCGTGGGTGTCGAGCAGTTCGAGCGCCCGCCCGGCGACATGTCCGGGCATGGCGTCGAGCACTTCCCGGGCGGCGGCGAGCAACCGGAAGGAGAAGCCCTGCCGTTCGGCCTCGACGGCGAGATAGCGGGGATCGACGGGGATGCAGTGGCCGCCCACGCCCGGCCCGGGGGTGAAGCGGCCGAAACCGAAGGGTTTTGTCCCGGCGCAGTGCAGTACGTCCCAGACATCGATCCCGGCACGGCGGCAGTAGAGCGCCACCTCGTCGATCAGGGCGATATTGACATAGCGGTAGGTATTTTCCAGAAGTTTGGCCATCTCGGCCTCGCGAACCCCTTTTGCGAGGACGAGGTTTCGAATGAAGCCAGAATAGAAAGCGACCGCACGTCTTGCGCATTCAGGAGTGTATCCGCCGACGATTTTCGGCGTGTTCTCCACTCCCCATTCAAGATTTCCGGGGTCAATGCGCTGGGGGGAGTAGGCGAGATGGAAATCCTGACCCGCGACAAGTCCGCTCCCCCTTTCCAGCAGTGGTTTGACGATGCCTTCCGTGGTGCCCGGATGGCTGGTGGACTCCAGGACCACGAGGGCTCCGGGAGCGAGGGCACGGCCCACTTCCGCGGTGGCCTCCTCGATAGCCGAGAGGTCCGGCCCGCCGTCCGAGGTGAGTCCCGTGGGCACGCAGATGACCACCGTGCGCGCGCCGCTCAGGACGCCGGGGTCGGTCGTGGAGTGAAAGCCGCGTTCCAGCATCTCCGCGACCTCGTCGTCCGCGACACCGCCGACATGTGAACGACCGGAGCCGAGACCGGATACGACTCGGTCGGAGACATCGAGTCCGACGGCCCGGATCCCGGAGGCGCAGGCGGCGCGGGCCAGCGGCAGCCCGACGTGTCCGAGCCCGACGACCACCAGCTCGGCCGGCCGGCCCCCCGGCCCCGGTAACGGCGTCTGCCGGGGCAGCCGCGCCGAGGAGGCCGCGGATACGGCCTGCGGCGAGTCACCCATCAGCCGGAGAAGCTGCCGCTGCCGGGCACGACATGGGCGCCGTGCCCCGGTTGCACGACCAGCCCGGGCGTCAGGCAGAGCGGGTCGCCGTACACGGTCACCGGGCGATCGCTCCGGTTCACCAGCACATGGGAATCGACCGGGAGTTTGTGACAGCCCCTGGGATTCTCGTACACGGTCACCGGAGAGACCTCGGTGCGGAAAACTGCGACGTCACCACCGCTCGCGGGAGCGGCATGAGCCGCCGGTACGAATACGGAAAGCGCACCCGCAGCGGCGAGTACGGTTGCGACCCCGAAGCGATGCAATTTCCAACCTCCTGTAGTGGCGCGCACGAAGAGTTCGTGGACACTGGATATTTTGGGGCTCGCAGAAGGCTTTCACGGCTGCCGCAGGGTGATATGCACACGTATGGGTGACGGAATCCGCCAGCGACATCGGGCGGGAACGGCAGCCGCTACGCTCCGCTCTTTTAAGGGCTGTCCCGTAATCCCTGGCGGGCGCGCGACGACAGCTGCGGCACCTCGCCGCGTTGTCGGAACGTCCGCATACATCCAGTATGCGGACGCCCCTCCGCCTTGCGATGCACCACATCTGACGCCGCGCGCTGGTCCGCCGCGGATTACGGGGCAGCCCTTAAGGTGTGTTTCGAAAGGGGCGTCGTCCGCCCGAAGGGCGGGGCCTGCGGTGTCCGGTGCGGTGCATCGCGAGGTGGAGGGTCGTCCTCGTACTGGTCTGGGTGTACGTGGACGATCCCGACAGCGCGGCGAGGTGCCGCAGCCGTCGTCGCACGCCCGCCATGGATTGCTCCCCAGGTCGTTACGGGACAGCCCTCAGGCGTCGCGGGCCGGACGGGACTTTCGAAACACGCCCTGGTTCGCTCGGGCGGGTTTGTCGCCCGGGCGTCGGCCGAAGTCCGCCCGCCGCTCTCGACAAGGAACCCCCGCATCCTTACAGTCACCGACTGTTACTTGTGGTGACAGCCCTTCGAGTGGGGAGGAAACGTCATGAAACGCCGGATCGCTTCCGTTCTGAGCGCCGCGGCGCTCGCGTTCGGAGTCCTGGGCGTCGGTGCGCCATCGGCCGGTGCCGTGCCCGGAGGCTGCTCCTACGCTTCGTCGACCTACCGCCCGACCCTGCAGTACGGCAACACGGGGGTGGGAGTGAAGCAGGCCCAGTGTCTGTCGAACGTCTGGGGCGGCGTGCCGAAGCTGTCCATCGACGGCACCTTCGGCAGCCAGACGCTCACCGAGATCAAGTGGATCCAGGGATGCCACGGCCTGACCAAGGACGGCCGGTGCTCTGCGCGGACGTCGACAGCGCCGCCGTCTCCAGCGGCTGACGCGCGTCGCAACAGGACCTGAAAGAGCCTTCAGAACGGCCCCCACGGGCGTCGTAAGGTTGGCCGGGGTCGTCGGCGACGGACCGCCAGGGACCTGATGGAGGACGCGTGCGCATAGCCATCACATCCGAGGACGGCGATTTTGGAGCCCTGCGCGAACTGCGCCGCTGGCTGTCCGAGGAGCCCGAACTCCGCGGACGGATCCGCGCGCACACGCCGGGGCCCCTGCGGCCCGACACCATGGGGCTGGAGGCCGACGCGCTGCTCGCGCTGCTGGCACCCGGTGGCGTGGCGGCGGTCTTCGCCGGAGCGCTCGTCGCCTGGGTGCAGACCCGCCGCGGCGATCAGACCATCACCCTCACCCGGCCCGACGGGACCACGGTCACCGTCTCCACCACCCGCCTCAAAGGGCTGAACGCGGAGCAGAACGCCCGGTTCGTGAGAGAGCTGGCCGCTTCCCTGGACACGCCCCCGAACACGATGTCCGCCCCCGCCCGGTCCCGGACCGCCGACGACGAACCGCCGGTTCCGCCCCATCTGCCATGACACCGGAAGCCGCCGGGACCAACGGCACCAACGGCACCAACGGGACCGATGACACCGCCGTGACCGTCGGCACCGCCGGGCTCGCCGTGTCCGGTTCCCACGCCGTCCTGATCGGCAGTCACAGCCACGTAGCCGGTTCCGAACTGCCCGATCTGCCCGCGGTCGCCACCACGCTCGACGACCTGGAGGCGGCCCTGCGGGACGTCTGCGGACTCGACCCCGAGCACGTCGTCCGGGTCCCCGCGGACGCCGACACCGAGGAGGTGATCGGCACGATCGAGCGCGTGGCGCGTCGTGCGACCGGCGCCGTGTTCCTCTGCTATGTCGGACACGGACTGCTGGGCCCCGGTGACGAGCTCTACCTCGCCACGCACGGCACCCGCTCCCCGGAACAGATCTCCCGCGCCGTGCCCTACCACACGGTGCAGGGCCTGCTGGGCGAGTGCGCGGGCGGCGGCATCGTCGTACTCGACTGCTGCTACTCCGGGCGGGCCGACGTCCCCTCCGGCAGCGGTGCCCCCGTCCACGACCCCTTCGTCTCCGCCAGGCCCGACGGAAGTCTGCTGCTCAGCGCCACCTCCCGCTACGACCTGTCGTTCGCCCCCGAAGGCCGACGCCACACCCTGTTCAGCGGACAACTGCTGCGGCTGCTGACCGAGGGCGACCCGGCCGGACCGCTCTGGCTGACGATGGACAGCCTCTACGCGACCCTTGCCCACGCGTTCGCGGAGGGACCGATCCGGCCACGCCGCCAGAGCGAGGGCTCGCTGGGCGCGCTGGTCATCGCCCGGAACCGGGCGTACCGCGAGGACGTCGGCACGACCGACGGCGAAGGGGTCCGACGGGACGAGCCGCCCGCCGACATCCCGTGTCCCTATCCCGGAACGGAGTCCTTCCGCACCGCCGACAGCCGCCACTACTTCGGACGCGAGGCACTCGTCCGACGGCTGCTGGACGCCGTGTGCGCCCCCGATCCGGGCCGTACGCCGTCCGTGACCGTGCTCATCGGCGCCTCCGGCGTGGGGAAGTCGTCCTTGTTACGGGCCGGGTTGCTCGCCGGGCTGGAACAACGCCACCTGTCCGCGGCCGACTCTTGCGACCTGCCGTGGCCGGCGCTGCTGCTGCCGGCGCCGGGTGCCCAACCCCTGTCGGCGCTTGCGGAGTTGTGGGCCCGAGCGACCGGGAGAACACAGGCGGACGTGCACCGGCGGCTCGTCGGGGGCGGCCGATTACCGGGGCCGCTGCCCGGCCGTACGCCCTGCCGGCTGCTCGTCGTCGACCAGTTCGAAGAAGTCTTCACCCGCTGCCCCGACCCCGCCGAACGCGCCCGGTTCATCGAGGTGCTCACCGCGGCCGACGAGGACGGGGGAGCGGAGGGCACGGCCACAACGCCTGGCGGGGGGAGCGCGGCAGCCGGCACGATGACAGCGACAGCGGACCCGGAAGCGCGGGACGCCCCCGGGCCGCGCGTCGTTCTGGGACTGCGGGCCGACCACTACGGCAGCTGCCTCGCCCATCCTCCGCTCGTACGCGTACTGGAACGGCGGCAGCTGACGGTTCCGCCGATGAGCCACGAGGGACTGAGGGCCGCGATCGAGGGACCGGCCCGCGTCGTGGGACTGGGGCTGGAGCAGGGCCTGACCGACCGGCTGCTCCAGGATCTGCGATGGGGTCATGTACGGCCCGAGGACACCACGGGCACTACGGCCGACGCGGACACCGCGGGCACTACGGCCGACGCGGACACCGCGGGCACCACCACCGTTCCCACGGGCGCCCCCGCCCCCACGGGCACTTCCGCCACGCCCTCTCGGGACGTGTCCGGACCCGATCTCGACATCGCCCTGCCGTTCCTCGCGCACGTGCTGCGCGAGACCTGGCGAAGACGCAGCGGTACGACCCTGACCCTGGCCGGATACCAGGCCACCGGCGGGATCTGGCACTCCATCAGCACGACGACCGAGCATCTCTTCCAGGACCTCGACCCGGCGGGGCGGGACGCCCTGCGCGAACTGCTGCTGCGCATGGTCCATGTGACCGCCGACGGCGGCGACACCCTCGTACGGCGGAAGGTCGCCCCCGACGCGCTGCTGGACGGACTCTCGCCGCAGCAACGCAGCATCGTGGCCACCATCCGGGACCGTCTCGCCGAGGCCCGGCTGATCACCGTCGACCAGGACGGCGCGCAACTCTCCCACGAATCACTGTTGCGGTCCTGGCCCCGGCTGCGGCACTGGATCGACGAGGACCGCAGCGGCCTGATCGTGCGTCAGCGGCTCTCCGAGGCCGCACGCGCCTGGGAGGCCGCGGGCCGCGACCCCGGATTCCACTACCGGGGCAGCCTCCTGGAGGCCGCGCGCGGACTGGTGCGCGAGGAACGGCTCAGACACCGCCGACTGCCCCGGCTCGACGAGGAGTTCCTGACCGCCAGCACCGAGGCCGACCGTGCCGAACAGGCCCGCGAAGCGCGCCGTACCCTGCGGCTGAAACAGGCGCTCGGCGCGGTCGCGGTCGCCCTCGTCCTGGCCCTCGTCGGCGGTGCGCTCGCCGTCCACCAGCAGGGTGTGGTGAAGGAGGAACGCAAGGCCGCCACGTACCGGGCCCTGGTCGCCGAAGCCACGGCCCGGCGCGCCGCCCAGCCCCGGCTCGCCCTCAAACTCGCCATGGCCGCCCACGCGTTGGACCCCACCGCCGAGACCCGGGCGGCGGTGTCGGACACCCTCGTCCAGAGCCGCCTGGCCGGCAGCTCCGCCCACGACGAACGGCAACCGCTGCTGAGCCCCGACGGCCGGCTCCAGGTGGGCGAGGCGGACGACGAACGGTTGGTGCTGCGCCGCATCGGGGACCGGGCCCGCAACACCCGTCTGACGGCCTTCGCCCCCTGCGAAGGAGCCCTGGGCGGATACTCCTTCGACCGCCGCGGCCGGACGCTCGCGGTGACCTGCGACAACGGCACGGTGACCCTGTGGGATGTCACCGTACCCGCGAAGCCGCGCCGCACGGGCTCGCTGAAGTCGCAGGGAGTGCGGGGCACACCGAGCGGGGCCGACTTCAGCCCCGACGGCACGATGCTGGCCGTCGGCTGGCACGCGCCGCAGGGCGAATCGCCGACGCGCGGCGCCCTCGTCCTGTGGAACATCCGGGATCACGCCGGGGCCGTCCCGATCACGGTGCGCAAGAACGTCTACGACAACAGCACGGTGCTCTTCGGCCCGGACGGCAGGACGCTCGTCAGCTCCACCGGCCTCGTGACCGCCCGCGACGAGGCCGTCAACCGGAACTCCGTCACCCACACGTCCGGCGCGACCCTCTGGGACGTCTCCCGCCCGACGGCCCCGCGCCCGCTGGCCCGGATCCCACGCATCTACGAGGAGGTCGCCCTCAGTGGGAGCGGCAGGTTCCTCGTCACCACGAACGACCGGACGGTGCAGGTCTGGGACCTGCGCACCCCCACGAGCCCCCGCAAGGCGGCGAGCTGGGCCGCCCACAAGGAGGACGTGAGCGCGCTCGCGATCAGCCCCGACGGCTACACCCTGGCCACGGGCAGCCTGGACGAGACCGTGGCGCTCTGGGACATGACGGACCCCGCGCACCCCGTCGAGTCCGCCCGGCTGTACGGCCACGCCTCCACCGTGGAGTCGCTGCGCTTCTCCGCCGACGGGCACCGGATCGTCTCCACCGACTGGAACGAGATCATCGAGTGGGACATCGACGGCGGCGCCCAGCCCCGCCCCGTCGCCACACTCGGCGCCGGAGCCGCCCTCACCTCCGTGGCCTTCACCCCGGACGGGCGGACGCTGGCCACCGCGGGCTACGACCAGACCGTCACCCTCTACGACGTGACATCCCCCGCACGCCCCCGGCACTCCGCCGCCGTGCCCACCCCCGGGTTCGTCACCGACATCGCGATCAGCCGGGACGGGCGGCTGCTCGCGGCGGGCGACCGGCTCGGCAACGTACGCGTCTGGGACATCCGTGACCGCACCCGCCCGCGGAAGGTCACCGAGTTCTCCCGCAACACCGACCCCATCACGTCCGTGGACTTCGGCCCGGGCGACCGGAGCGTGATCGTCAGCGGGGCGAAGACCTTCTTCTCGCCCGGCTGGGCCATGGTGTGGGACATCGGCGACCTGGCCCGTCCCCGCGCACTCGGCACGATCGCCGAGGGTATCTCCGCCATGGACGGCGTACGGTACGGCGCCGACGGGAAGCTGGTGACGCTGCCCGGGCTGCGCACGTACCTGTGGCCCGCCGACAGCTCCTACAAGGGGGTCGAACTCGTCGACAGCGACAGCGCATCGGCGTTCGCGCCCGACGGAAAGGCCCTGGTGACCGGTGGTCTGGACCACGACCTCATCCTCTGGGACATCACGGATCCGCGCCATCCCGAGAAGACGGCGGAGGTCTCCGACGACCGCGACGACATCGGCCGGTACGTCTACCACCCCGCCGGGAACCTGGTCGCCGGTCTCGCCCGGAACGAGGGCAGCGTCGTTTTCTGGAGCGTGGCCGACCGGACCCGCGTCCACACGGCCGCCGTACTGACTCGCCACAACCGGGAAGTGGACGACCTCGCGTTCCGCCCGGACGGCCGGTACGCCGCCACGGCGAGCGGGGGCGGCGAATCGCTGATCATCTGGGACCTCGGCCGCCTTCCCGGCATCGCGGCAGACCTCTTCGGCGCCGCCTGCGCCATGGCCGAGGGCGGGCTCACGGAGGAGGAGTGGAAGACCTACGTGCCGGGGCAGCCCTATCAGGACACCTGCGGCGGCCGTCCGGCCGGTCGGGGACCGTCTTCCGGCTGATCGTCCCAGGACGCGGCCCGGCTCGTGGAACTCGCCGCGACCGAGGGGGCCGCGAGCGGGTTCGCGTCGGACCTGACGCTCCGCTTCCGTGACTGGCACGTGCTCGACGAACGTCGGCAGCACTCCCGCCGCCGCTGGGCGGAGTTCTTCCGCGACGTCGACGGCCGCCGGGCTTCTGAACGCCGTCTCGGGCCGGCGGGTCTCCTGAGCGTCGTCACCGCGCCGTCGGCCCGCGGCGTGGCGGCCTGGCGCCGGTCATCGCCCAACGCGCGACGCGCCCGCCGATTCCCGCGACCGACTCGCGCAGTCGAAGGTCGCAGGAATCGGCCGTCGTCAGGCGCGGTGCCGGACTCCGTCGTGGATCGACGACATCAGCAGTCGGTGGGTCTCGCCGTCGGCGGCCACGACGAGTCCGCGCCCCGCCCCGCCGACCGGGGCGCCGTCGATCCCGGTGACCACACATCCGGCGGCCCGGCACAGGGCGATGCCGGCGGCGAAGTGGACGCTCTCGGAGAGATCCCCGCCGTCGGTCACGTAGGCGGCGCGCTTCCCGGCGGCGACCCAGGCCAGCGCCAGCGTCGTGGACACGACCCGGGGCCGGAACCGCTCCACGAACCCGGGCTCGGCCAGCAGGTCCACGGCCCGGAATCCGGGCGCGTTGGGGAACGGCGGGTCCAGATTGACGTCCACGAGCCGGGTGGCGGCCGTGGGCACCAGTCGCGTGTCCACACCGTCGCGCCGTACTTGGGCGGTTTTCCCGTCGGTGAGGAAGACCTCGCCGCCGAACGGGTCGGCCACCGCCGCCGCACCACCCCGCAGCGCCACGTTGACGGCCACCACCATGGTGCCGGCGGCGTAGTTCAGCGTGCCGCACAAGGGATCCACCAGCCACTGACGCGCGACATCGGACGCGCCCCGCCGCCCGCCCTCCTCCCCGAGCACCGCATCGTCCGGCCGGGCGGCACGGATGACGTCGAGGATCGCCTGTTCGGCCGCCACGTCGGCGGCCGTGGCGAAGTCCCCGCCGCCCTTGTCGATACGGGCGAGCCGTCGGCCGTACATGCCCCGCACCACGTCCGCGCCGGCCCGGGCGGCGGCCGCCGCGACCCCGCAATCGTCAAGGCCGGCATATGAGTTGACCATGTCACGCAGCATAGCGACGGCGATCCGGACCCCTGTCCGAGCCGGTCCGGATCCGGCCCGAGCCGGATTGGCTCCCCGCCCGGGCGCAGACTCGGAGCATTCCGCCCGCGGATACGCGGCCGGTGCCGTCGACCGCATCAGCAAGCCCTTCGATTCCTGGGCCCTGCGCGCCAAGGTCGCCGTGTTCACGTCCATCCACCTGGAACGCCGCGCCCAGCAGTGACCCGTCGCGCGTGGTCCGCCGCTGGGCGAGGACACCGGGTCCCTCTCAGTCTTCCTTCCCCGGTCGTTCGACGTCCCGTTCCGATGTCGGCTCCGGCGCTGTCCGCCGTCGGTTCCCGCGGGGCAGGCGGCGTGGCCGGTCGCGGATCTGCGGGGGCGGTGCCGTACGCGTCCGCCGGGCCTCGTCGGTGACGCAGAACAGGCAACGGGGTCCGCCGTGCGCCGCGGGGTCGAGCGGGGCCCCGGGGTGCCGGGGACAGCGGGAGACCGTGCGGGGGCGGGACAGTTCGCGGGCGATGATGAACGCTCCGTGCACCAGATCGGCCGTGAGCGCGAGGTCCTGTGCCGAGGAGCGGTAGTGCAGTTCGAAGACGACCTCGTTGATCTGCCGCATTCGAGCGAGCAGGGCCTCGTGGGTGTAGGGCGGTGGCGGGATCTCGTACCGGTTCACCGCGGTCGCCGTTCCGCTCCGGGCCCTGGGGTCGCCCGCGCGGCGGTTGGTGTTGCACAACAGGCACGGCCCCCACCCCTCGGGCGGTGCCGGATCCACCGGCCCGTTCGGGTGGGTCGAGCAGTTCGTCGTGTTCCGTGACGGGGCGAGGTTTTGGGCGGTGACGAACAGTTTGTACAGGGAGTCGGCGATCGCCTCGTACTCGGTGGGGTCTCCGCGTCCGGGGATGGTACGGATGCGGTCGTCCGTGCTCGGGAGTCTGGAGCGCAGTTCGCCGAGGAGGAAGGGCAGTTTCGTCGGGATGCGGTACGCGGAGTGCTGCGGAGTGTCCACGGCGGCAGACGACCGCAGCAGGCCGGTACCGCACCAGCGGGGGCCGGGGCGCGTCACCCGCAGGAGGGGCACGTTCAACCCTTCCAGGGGTTTCGCCCGCCGGTGTTGACGCCTTCTCAGACCGCGACCGCGCAGTTGACGGAGCTGTTGGCGCCCAGGACGCTGACGATGCCCGTCGTGAGGTCGCCGGTGAAGCGCGTGAGGACACCCGCCGGGCGATTGGCGAACAGGAGCGGGCCGAGGACGGGGACGACCTCCATGCCGTACGGCTCGTCCACACCGTCGGAGACCACCGCCAGCCCGCACGTCCGCGCCTCCACGAAGTCCTGCACCACGCTGGTGCCCGCCTCGGCGGCCTCGGCCACCGAGGCCTCCCACACGCCCTGGCCCGTGTCACGGCCGATGACGACCTGCTTCCCGCTCATGCCGATGCCCGCCTTCAGCACCAGCGACTCGCGGTGGTCCACCGCGTACCGCACCAGGTCCACCTCGCGCCCGCCCCTCGTCGTCCGCCGGTCCGAGAGGATCCTGGTCCACGGCAGATAGGTGTCCACCAGGGCGCACTCGGCCGCGCTCATCCACGGCCGGCCCTCCGACAGCATCCCCAGGGTCAGCTTGCTGGACAGGAAGGTGGAGGTCTGGGTGCCCACCAGCAGACAGCCGTGGTCCAGCGCCTCCTGCACGGGGGCGGTGTCGATGCCGAGTTCCGCCCAGTCCGGGATCGTGAAGTCCCGCAGCCCCACCGGATGACGCAGATGCGGTGGACAGTCCCACGCCTCGTGCAGGTCCTCGGGCTCGAAGAACCGCGCCATGAGCCCGTGGCTGTTGAAATGGGCGACCTGGAGGTCGAAGTACCGTGTGGAGCCGCCCTGGTCGCGGGCGCTGCCCAGAACGGCCACCCGCGGCGCCACCCCCAGCTCCGCGCACAGCGTTCGGAACATCTCGGTACGCACGGAGTAAGGGTCGTGGGAGGCGAACGGAAGGCGGCCGCCGGCGTCGGTGTGGAGCGTCGGGCGACCGCAGTAATCGGAAATAAGAACCCAAGCCGGAAGACGATTCCGAAACACCTGCGGACACAATGCTCCTGTCGGCGTGAAAGAGGCCGTCCTGGGAAACCGTGAAGATCCCGCCCGGAGAACGGGAAATTCAGTCCCGGCACATCAAGGAAATTGAAAGATCCCGCACATGGCTGCTTCGACCCCGCGCCCCCTGGCCCGCCGTAGCGACCAGCCGATACTAGGATGAGCCCTACCCGGTGTCAACGCCCTTGATCTTCCCATGATTTGAGAGATTTGGGTGCCGAGCGATTTCCCCGTCCCGAATTCTCCCGAAATTCTTCCGATCGGTTGTGGGTGGGCGCGGCAAGAGACGGATATTGATCTTCCCCATACGATGGCTGCCGACCGCGTATGAACGCCGACCGCGTACGTGACGGGGAAGGCAGTCGGAGGGGCAGGAATTCGTGACCGAATCGATTCAGGAGGCAGCCGTGGCCGAGCGGACGTCCGGGAACCAGGAGGAACCGCCGACCCCGGAAGGCACCGAGGACGACCGGGCCGCCGAGGCCGTGAAGCTCCGGAAGAACGGTCTGGAGCCGCAGGTGAGCGACGAACTCGCCGCGAACATGGCCCAGGGCTGGGCCGACACCGAACGGCACGACCTGGAGCCCGTCCCGCAGGCCGCGCACACCGCCCGCCGCCGCGCCGCCCTCTCCTCCCGTTTCCCCGGCGAGCGCCTGGTGATCCCCGCGGGCAACCTGAAGGTCCGCGCCAACGACACGTACTACCGCTTCCGGCCCTCGTCCGACTACGCCTACCTGACCGGCGACCAGACCGAGAACGGCGTGCTGGTCCTGGAACCCCGCACGGACGGCGGCCACGAGGCGACCGCCTATCTGCTGCCCCGCTCGGACCGGGAGAGCGGTGAGTTCTGGCTGTCGGACCGAGGGGAACTGTGGGACGGCCGGCGCAACAGCCTCACCGAGAACGAGCAGCTCCTCGGCCTGCCCTGCGCGGACGTCCGCACACTGCCGGAGCGGCTGAAGGAGGCCACCGGACCCGTCCGGTTACTGCGCGGCCACGACACCGGCGTCGAGGCCGCCCTGACCGACAAGGTGACGGCCGAGCGGGACGAGGGGCTCCGGGTCCTCCTCTCCGAGATGCGCCGGGTCAAGGACGACTTCGAGATCGCCGACCTGCGCTTCGCCTGCGAGGCCACCGCCCGCGGCTTCGAGGACGTCGTGAAGGTCCTCGACAAGGCGGAGGCCACGAGCGAGCGCTACATCGAGGGAACGTTCTTCCTGCGCGCCCGCGTCGAGGGCAACGACGTCGGCTACGCCTCGATCTGCGCGTCCGGCGCACACGCCACCACCATCCACTGGGTACGCAACGACGGCCGGGTCCGCTCCGGCGACCTGCTGCTGCTCGACGCCGGGGTGGAGACGCGCAACCTCTACACCGCCGACATCACCCGCACCCTCCCGGTCGGCGGCAGGTTCACGCCGCTCCAGCGGAAGATCTACGACGCGGTGTACGAGGCCCAGACGGCGGGTATCGCCGCCGTCGGTCCCGGAGCCGCCTACCGCGACTTCCACGACGCCGCCCAGCGCGTACTCGCCGAGCACCTGGTCGCCTGGGGCCTGCTCGGCGACCTGTCCGTGGACAAGGTCCTCGAACTCGGCCTCCAGCGCCGCTGGACGATGCACGGCACCGGCCACATGCTCGGCATCGACGTCCACGACTGCGCCGCCGCCCGCACCGAGCTGTACGTCAACGGCACGCTGGAGCCCGGCATCGTGCTCACCGTCGAGCCCGGCCTCTACTTCCAGGCCGACGACCTGACCGTCCCCGAGGAGTACCGGGGCATCGGCGTCCGCATCGAGGACGACATCCTCGTCACCGAGGACGGCAACGAGAACCTCTCCGCCGCCCTGCCCCGGCAGGCGGACGAGGTCGAGGCATGGATGGCCCGCCTCCTGGCCTGACCCCCTGGACCCGGGATCCCCTCGCCCCGGCCCCGTATCCCCGGAGCGAGGGCCGGGGCGCGGGCCGGGGCACCCGACGTGCCGGACCGCGCCGCAGCCCCCTCGGTCCGGTGTGGGACCCGGGCGATGTTCCGGCCGTCGACGGTGACGGCCAGGACCCCGGGGCGAGGCGGCCGCCGCCGCAGGCCGGGCAGGGCGCCTCGCGCATGGAGCCGGCGAAGCGGTCCCTGGCCGGTGCCGGTCTCCCTCCCCTCGGCGCGGCGGCGCTCGATGTGAGGGATGACGCCCTCGTAGTGGGTGGTGCAGGAGCGTTCGCGCCCCAGGCGGTTGCGGTGCGTGACGCGGAGGCGTCGGCCCGAACCGAGTAGGACAGTGCCGTCGGTCAGCGGTGGCGCAGTGCGGTGAGTGTCGCGGCGAGATCGGTCGCACGGGGACGGTTGTGCGGCAACTTGGCCAACAGGACGGCCATGCCACAGGTGTTGGTGAGCGCGGAGAAGACGAGGCCGCCCGCGATGCCTGCCGAGAGAAGCTGGAAGGCCGGGTGCACCAGCAGGCCGAGGAGCAGGCCCAGAAGCACCACCGTCCCTGCGGTGAGGCGCACTTGGCGCTCCATGCTCCACTTGGCGCGGGTGTCGCAGGCGACGGGCCGTTGCAGGTCGTGCCCTGCGGCGGCCCACGCGCTGGTGCCGCCGGAGAGGGTGGCCGCCGGGATGCCCTGCTCGGCCAGGAGCTCGCAGGCGCCCGCCGAACGGGCGCCGGAAGCGCACACCACGAGAACGTCGCCGCGCTCCGTCGCACGCCGGATCTCGGACAGCGCGCGCCGGATCTGGTCCAGGGGGATGTTGAGCGAGCCGGGCAGGTGGCCGGAGACGTACTCGCCGGGGGTGCGGACGTCGATGACGGTGAGCTCGTGCAGCCGGGCGTGGGCCTGGTCGGCGTCGAGAGCGATGGGGGTGTTCATGGCAGATGTGTTCCTTGATGGTCGCCGCCGCCCCGGACCGGGACGCGCGGTACCCCTGGGGGTATTTTTCAGTGTTTTGCGGGAACGGGGGCAGTCGATTCCGTCATCGTCGGCGGGAATCCCGCTCGGACGGCCGGACCCCCGGGGGGCAGGCGGTCATCACACCACCGCGTCCACCAGCATGAAGCCGGCCACTGCCAGCAGGACCAGGGCGAACACCCGTTGAAGAGTGTGCCCGGACAGCTTCGCCGACAGGCGTCTGCCGTCCCAGGCACCCAGGATCGCCGCGCCGGTGAACGGTGCTATGACGGCCCAGTCCAGGCCGTCGGCCGTACCGGCGCGCATCGCCAGGGCGGCCAGGGAGTTGACGGTGATGACGAGCAGGCTGGTGCCCACGGCCGCCCGCATCCGCATGCCGAGGACGTTCACCAGCGCGGGGACGGCGAGGAAGCCGCCGCCCACGCCGAGCACACCGGTGACCGCGCCGAGTCCGGCGCCGGCGGCCGCCGCCCGGCCCGGCCGTGCACCGGTGGCGCCTTCCGGGGACGGGCGAGATCTGAACATGTGTACCGCGGCGGCGGCCGCGATCACGGCGAACGCCGCGGTCAGCACGGCCTCCGGCAGGCGCCCGGCGAGTGCGCCGCCCAGCATGGCCGGGCCGATCCCGGCCGCCGCGAAGAGCAGCCCGGTGCGCCAGCGGACGTTTCCGTCACGGGCGTGGGCGGACAGGGCGGTGGCGGAGGTGACGGCGACGATGACCAGGCTGGCCGTGGTCGCCGCGACGGGAGTGAAGCCGAGCAGGTAGATCAGGGCGGGGACGGCCAGGACGCTGCCGCCGCCCCCGAGCGCTCCGAGTGCCAGGCCGATGACGGCCCCGGAGACCAGGGCGAGTATCACCGCGCTCACACGAAGGTCCCGTTCCCGCTCTGCGAGCCCAAGCCCTGCGAGTTCAAGCCCTGCGAGTGCACGCTCGGCGGCTCGCCCACGTCCTGCGAGTCCCCGCCCGGCGATCCGTCCTCGACCGGGAGCCCCGTCACGACCGGGAGGCCCGCCTCGGCCCATTCCCGCATGCCGCCGATGACGTCGACGGCCTCGACGCCGCGGGCCCGGAGCAGTTCGACGGCCTGCCGGGAGCGAATTCCCGACCGGCAGATCACGACGACCGGTCGCGCCCTCCCCTCGGTGGGCAGCGCGGCACCGGCGGTCAGCATCGCGAGGGGCAGGTGCACGGCGCCGGGGGCGTGGCCGGCCTGCCACTCGTGGGGTTCGCGTACGTCGAGCAGTACGCAGGTTCCGCAGACTCCGGAGGCCGCGGTGGGTCCGGCCGCTCGCGCGTGCCCGGTGCGTGCGGCGGCCTCCTGCGCGGTCACCCGTTCCGGGCCGCTCCGGTCGCGTCCGAAGGGGCTCATCGTGGTTCTCGCTCCTGTTCGTTCTCTGGGGTGCGTTGATCTCTGGGGTGCGTTGATCGTCTGGGCGTGTTGATCCGCGACGGCCGTCGTCAGCGCGTGCGGATCGTGAGCCCGGCGTGCTCGGCAGCGTCGAAGGGGTCGTCGACGGCGACGACGTCCCGGCCCGCGGCGTCGAGCAGGGAGGCGGCGATGGCGGCGCGCATGCCTCCGGCGCAGTGGACCCACACCTGTCCCGCGGGGATCTCGTGGAGGCGGCGGTGCAGGAGGTGGACGGGGATGTGGACCGAGCCCGCCACGTGGCCGGCCGCCCGTTCGGAATCCCGGCGGACGTCCAGTACGACGATGCCGTCCCGGGGGTGCTCCGCGAGATCGGCGAACGTGGCCCGCGGGAAGGAGGCGGGGGCCTCGCCCTGCCGCACCCAGCGCGACGGTTCTCCGGTGGCCGCGGCGGCCGGGCGGCCGATGCCGACCCGCACCAGTTCGCGCTGGGCGGTGGCGAGCTGCTCGGCGGACTCGGCGAGCAGGGTCACCGGCTTGCCCCACGGGATCAGCCAGGCCAGGTAGGTGGCGAGCTGCCCCTCGGCCTCGAAGTTGAACGAACCGGCGACATGGCCTTCGGCGAACGCGACCCGGTTGCGCAGATCCACCACCCACTCACCGGCGGCGAGCCGGGCGGCGATCTCGTCGGCGTCCGCCAGGGCGGGCGGGGTCAGGTCGACCGGGTCGGGGCCCGCGGCGTTGGCCGGTCCCATGTGGGCGTAGTACGCGGGGATGTCGTCCAGACCGGCCAGCAGATCGGCGACGAAGGTCTCCACGTCACGGGTGAGCGCCTCGTTCGACGCCTTCTCCTTGCCGATCGTGGTGGACTCGCCCGCCGCCTGTCGTGACGAACAGAAGCTGCCGAAGCCGTGGGTCGGCAGCACCGCCGCGTCGTCCGGCAGCTCGTCCGCCAGGCGGTGCGCGGAGGCGTGCTGCGCCCGGGCGAGGTGCTCCGTCAGCCGCGGCTCGACCAGGTCGGGCCTGCCCACGGTGCCGATCAGCAGTGAACCGCCGGTGAACACCATGACGGCCTTGCCGTTCTCCTCGAGCACGTACGAGGTGTGGTGCGGGGTGTGGCCGGGCGTCGCCAGCGCGCGCAGCGCCAGGCCGGCCACGGCGTCGATCTCGCTGCGGTCGCCGTCGTGCACGGGCACACGGTCGTAGGAGACGCGGGCCCCGGCGGGGACGAGGTAGGCCGCGCCCGTGAGCCGGGCCAGCTCCAGACCGC
The DNA here is from genome assembly GCF_042889785.1 of Streptomyces sp. NPDC002476. NCBI lineage: Bacteria > Bacillati > Actinomycetota > Actinomycetes > Kitasatosporales > Streptomycetaceae > Streptomyces > Streptomyces sp. NPDC002476. The sequence goes on from NZ_JBIARH010000008.1 coordinate 75,153, forward strand.
CGGTGACATAGTCGTTGTGGAGGTGCGTCTCGACGACGTGGGATATCCGCACCCCGCGCCGCGCGGCCGCCGCGATCACCTGGTCGATGTCACGGGGCGGGTCGACCACCACGGCCGTCCGCTCGCCGCCCGCCAGATAGCTGCGGTTGCCGAGCCCTGCCACCTCGATCGTGTCGACGAAGAACATGGGCACTCCCTTCCAGTGATTGCATTTACCCCCGGGGGTATATGTCGACGATAGCACAATACCCCCCGGGGTATTTTTTTGGCGTGGGGCGAGCCCTGCGCGAGCGGGGGAGGCACGTGAGCCGCGCCTACCTCCCAGGGCCCGACCGGCAAACCGGCAGCGCAAAGAAGGGCCTGAAGCCCGCCGTGCGCATGCAACTGGATTGAACCCACTGCGCGAACCGCAGGAAGACCCGCCCCATCCTGTCGCGCATGGGGCGGGTCTTCACTTTCCGCTCAGGCGTAACCGTCGTACGGAGCCGGACGGGGCCGCCCTGGCCATGTGTCTCCGATCGATGCGGTCCACCCGTCACGGGACAGGCGGCTTCGGTCCGGCCACCGGCCCACTCTCACATCCCTGGGCGGGGCCAGCCGCCGAACGCCGTTTGGCCCCGCCCCGGCGATCCGCCTGCTTTCCGGTCAGAGGTCAATAGGTAACCCCTGATCTGATCTTCTTGCGAATGCCCCTTCAGGCAGTCCCGTCCCGGAGGTCGACGTCAAGTCATCACCAGACCCCGCGCTGTCCGGTTTCCATCAATATGGAAAAGGATCGACGGCAGAACGTGAATACCCGGCCGTCCGTGTACTGCTTCTCGCGTCGCAGTACACGGACAGCCGCGCACCCTCACCCGTTGAGGAACTCCGCACACCGGTACGGCCCCAGCACGGCGCTTCCGGACGGCCGTACGGTGACCTCCACGTCATCGGTCCTGACCCGCGGAGCGAGCACGGACTGGGCGCTCGCCAGCGTGCACACCAGTTGCCCCGTGCCCTGGTCGCGCCCCGTCCCCGCGTAGGCACCGTCGAGACGCAACGTCACTCGGGCCCCCTTGCCGGTCGCCGTGAAGCCGGGCAGCTCGACGAACGAGGTGAGACCGTCGGCCCGGCCGCCGGGCGGCGGCCCCAGGAGAAGCAGTTTCACCACCGTGTTGAGGTCCTTGATCTCCTTGTCGCCCACGGGCACCGCGCGCAGTCCGCCGGCGGTCGCGAAGTACAGCCGTGCCCCGTGCGTCAGCCCGGACGCGGGCTCGCCCGCGCCCACCACCCCGGTCGGCTGGACGCCGCAGCCGGTGAGGACGATTCCCAGCGCGACGGCCAGACCCGTGAACCGGCTCCTCATTCCGCTTCCCCTTCCGCGCGTCGCAGAGGCAGCCGCAGTGTGAACACCGCGCCGCGCCGCGGTCCGTCGGCCGCAACAGCCGCGTCAGCCGCATGAGTCACGCCGACCGCATCAGCCGCATCGGACCCGTCGGGCATGCCCGCTGCATCGGCCACATCGGCAACGGCGGCCACGTCGATCGTGCCGCCGTGCAGCCGTGCGTTCTCCAGCGCGATCGCCGTACCGAGGCCGCTGCCCTGTCCGTCGGCGGCCGCGCCGCGCGTACGGGCCGCGTCCGCCTTGTAGAACCGGTCGAAGACCCGCTCCCGGGCCCCCGGCGGCAGCCCGGGGCCGTGGTCGGCGACCTCCAGCGTTACCCACTCCCCGCTCTCCCCGTCCGCCGCCCGGGCCGTCCCGAGGGTCACGGTGACCGGAGGGGCCCCGTGCCGCAGCGCGTTGCCCACCAGGTTCGCGACGATCACGTCGACGCGGCGCCGGTCGACCACCGCCCGCAGCCCTTCGGGGAGGCGCGTCTCCACCCGGTCCGTCCAGCCGCGCAGCGCCAGCGACGCCCGCACGGTGTCGGCCAGATCCGTCTCGGACGCGTTCAGCCGTACCGCCCCGGCGTCGAAGCGGGAGATCTCCATCAGGTCCTCGACCAGCCGGGACAGCCGTGCCGTCTCCGCGCCCACGGTGCGGGCCGCCCGCGCGGCGTCCGGCGGCAGTTGGTCGGCGTCCTCCTCCAGGACGGTCGCCACCATCGTCATCGCCGCGAGGGGCGTGCGCAGTTCGTGCGACACGTCCGCCACAAAGCGGCGTGCCTTCGCCTCCTGCTCGCGCAGTTCCGCGTCGGAGGTCTGGAGCGCGTCGGCGGTCTCGTTGAACGTCCGTGCCAGGTCGGCGAGTTCGTCGTGCCCGGTGACGGCCACCCGGCTGCCGAGGTCTCCGGCCGCGAGCTCCCGAGTGGCCCGGCCCAGCTTCCGTACCGGGCGAAGGACCGTCCCCGCGGCCAGCAGGGCCAGGACCGCGGCCAGCAGCACCACCGGCACGGTGCCCGCCCGTACGGAGTCCAGCAGAGCGGCGGTGTCGTCGCGTTCGGCCCGCAGATCCGTGATCGCGTAGACCTCCAGGCCCGAGGTGCCGCGGTCCCCGTCGGCGTACGTCACGGGCATGCCCACGACCAGGTAGGGCTCGCCCCGCCACATCACCCGCTGGAACCGGGCACCGTCCCCGGTCATGACGGCGGCGCGCAGTTCGACCGTGATCCGTTCCTTCGTGGCGGCGAGCGTGTCGGAGACCGCGACGAGGTCCTGGTAGCGGGCGACCACGATGCGGGCGCCGAGACCGTCGGAGACCTTCGCCGCGAACCGGGACAGTGACTCCTGGTCGGGCGGCAGGTCGAAGTCGGCGGCGACCGCGGTGGCCCGATCCCGGAGGTCGTCCACGGCGGTGTCCTGGGTGCGCCGGAGGACGGCGGTGCGGGCGTCCCGGTAGGCGAGGGTGGTCGCGGTCAGCGCGCTGACGAGGGCGACGAGGACGAACGTGACGACGAGCCGGGTGCGCAGCCCGCCGACGAGCCGCCACGTGCGTCGAGCCGAGGTGGCACGGCGCTGGTCCTCGTGCCCCCCGACCGTACGGTTCACAGGGGCCCGAAGCGGTAGCCGAAGCCCCGCACCGTCTGTATGTACCGGGGCTTGGCCGGCACTTCCTCGATCTTGGCCCGTAGTCTGCCGACCGCCGCGTCCACCAGCCGGGAGTCGCCCAGGAAGCTGTGGTCCCAGACGGATTCGAGAAGCTGCTCGCGGCTGAGGACCCGGCCGGGGGAGGCCGACAGCTCCAGCAGCAGCCGCAGTTCGGTGGGCGGGAGCGGGACGGGGGTGCCGTTTCTGGTGACGGTCAGTCCGGCGCGGTCGATCGTCAGTCCGGCGAGATCGGCGTCCTGCCCCTGCCATGCCGACGGTTCCGCACGCCGCAGCGCGGCCCGGATACGGGCCTGCAGTACGGGCGCGGTGACGGGCTTGACGACGTAGTCGTCGGCGCCGGCCTCCAGCCCGGTCACGATGTCCTCGTCGTCGCCGCGCGCGGTCAGCATGATGACCGGCAGGGTCGCCGAGCGGGCCCGGATGCGGCGGCACACCTCGAAGCCGTCCATGCCCGGCAGCATCAGGTCCACGACGGCCAGTTCGACCCGCGCGCCCTGTTCCCCGGCCAGCAGGGCGAGCGCCTGTTCGCCGGTGGCGGCGGTGTCCACGCCGTACCCGTGCCGGCGCAGCACGAGCTCCATTCCGTCCCGTACGGACACGTCGTCCTCGATGAGCAGCACATGCGGCATGGGACCGATTATGAGCACCTCAGGACCCCTTCCGACCAGGCCGGAACGGGGCGGGCCCGCAGGCCAGGGGCATTGTTACGTTCTCATCATGTGGCCATGGACGGCTCATCATCCGTGGTGGCGAACGTGGGACGCATGAACTTCCTCATCAGGACGAACCCCCGATTCACCACTGCCCGGCTGCGCCTGGCCGCCTTCGTGGCCGTGCCCGTGCTCGCCCTCTCCGTCGCCTGCGGCGGCGGGGACGACAGCGCCGGCGGGATGAAGAAGGACAACACGATCGCCGACGTACCGGAAGCGCCGGCCACGAACGATGCGAGCACCGCGAAGGACGGGAAGAGCCAGGGCGGCCAGGCCGCGGGCAAGAGCGAGTTCTACGACGCCCAGATGAAGTACGTCCAGTGCATGCGCGCCAAGGGGGGCTACAAGGACTTCCCCGACCCCAAGCTCAGCGGGCACCTCGACTGGGACAAGGTCAACGAGATCGGCGCCCAGCCCGGCCGCAACGACGGCATCAAGGGCGGCAAGGAGGGCTCCTGTGTGGACGAGTTGCGGGCCGCCATGGCGGCCGAGCCCAAGCGCGACCAGCAGAAGGACTACGAGTCGATGCTCGCGCACGCCAAGTGCATGCGGGACAACGGCGTCTCCAGGTTCACCAATCCGACCATGAGCGGGGGCAACGCCCAGCCGGGCGGCGACCCCGACCCGGCGTCCCCGTCCATCGACTCGAACTCGCCGACGTACAAGAAGGCCCGCGAGGCGTGCGGGCCGAAGCTGCTCGACGGTCTGGACGGCATGCAGTGAAGCGCCGCACCCTCGCGATCACACTCGGCGCCGTGGTCGTCGCCGCTGTCGCCGGGGGCTTCCTGCTCCCTCTCGACGGCGGCGACGCGGGCGCCTCCGGCAAGGACGGCGACCTGCCACCGGCCACCGCGACCGTCGTACGCACCGACCTCGTGCAGTCCAAGACGGTCGACGGCAAGCTCGACTTCGCCCAGCGCCGCGTGGTCAAGTCCGCCGTCGAGGGCACCGTCACGGTGGCCGCCTCCGAAGGGAAGACACTGACCATCGGGCAGGCCCTGTACGAACTGAACGACAAGCCCGTCACCCTTCTCTACGGACCGGTCCCGATGTTCCGCGAGATGAAGGTGGGCGACCGGGGCAGCGACGTACTCGAACTGGAGCGCGGTCTGCGCGACTTGGGGTACGGGGCGAACCTGTACGTCGACACGCGGTACGACACGGACACCGAGGCCGCCGTCAAGCGGTGGCAGAAGTCCCTGAACCGTGACGCCACCGGCAGGGTCGGCCAGGGCGATGTCGTCTTCCAGCCCGGTCCGGTCAAGGTGGTCTCCGCCGACGCGGCGCTCGCCGACCAGGTGGGCCCGGACACGCCGGTCCTGACGGTCGCCTCCACCAAGCCCGTCGTACGGGCGCAACTCGACCAGACCGACGGCGCGCTCACCGCACGCGGGACCAGGGTCGAGGTCACCCTGCCGAGCGGGAAGACCGTGTCCGGCGACGTCGCCGGGACGGTACGCCCGGAGGACTCCGCCGCCGAGGGCGGTGCCGGCGCGCAGGAGGGCATCACCGTCGAGGTGGTCCTGGACGGCGGGGCGAAGGCTGCGTCCGGCGAGGACGCCACGGTGTCGGCGAGCGTGAAGTTCGTCAGCGAGGCGCGCAAGGGCGTCCTCGCGGTCCCCGTCGAGGCGGTCGTCGCGCTGCGGGGCGAGAACGGCGGCTACGGCCTCCAAGTCGTCCGGGGCACCACCTCGACGATGGTGCGGGTGGAGACGGGCATGACCGCCGACGGGCTGATCGAGGTCAGTGGCCCGGACGTGCGCGAGGGCATGAAGGTCGGAGTGGCGAAGTCATGACACGGGATCCGGTGATCGAACTGCGCGATGCCGGCAAGTCGTACCCCGGTGGCGTCCACGCGCTGCGCGGAGTGAACCTCATCGTCGGAGAAGGGGAAATGGTCGCCGTGGTCGGCCCGTCCGGCTCCGGCAAGTCCACGATGCTCAACATCATGGGCACGCTCGACAAGCCCACCACGGGCACCGTCCGGGTCGCCGGGTACGACGTGTCCGAGCTCTCCGACTCCCGGCTCTCCGCGCTGCGCGCCCGCCACATCGGCTTCGTGTTCCAGCACTTCCACCTTGCGGCGGGGCGCGACGCGGTGGACAACGTGGCCGACGGGCTGCTGTACGCGGGCGTACCGCTGAGCCGACGGCGTGCCCGTGCCCGGGAGGCGCTGGCCCAGGTGCGGCTGGACCACCGCCGCGCACACACGCCGAACGAGCTGTCGGGCGGCGAGAAGCAGCGCGTGGCCATCGCCCGCGCCCTGGTGGGAAACCCTCGGCTGCTGCTGGCGGACGAGCCGACCGGGGCGTTGGACACCGCGTCCGGCGAGATCGTCATGGAGTTGCTGCACGAGCTGAACGCGTCCGGCACCACCATCTGCGTGATCACCCACGACAACGAGATCGCGGACGCGCTGCCGCGCCGGGTCCGGTTCAGGGACGGCGAGATCGTCGCGGACTCGCGTGCCGGAATGCTGCGCGGCGCGGACTGCGGCACAGGACCCGCCTCGCGCTCCGGCGCAGGTCCCACCGCTCGCTCCGGCGCGGGACCCATCTCGTGCTCCGGCGCGGGACCCATCTCGTGCTCCGGCGCGGGATCCGGCCCAGGACCCGTCTCCCGTACGGAAGAAGAGGCCGACCGGTGAAGAACGACCTCAGACCGTCCCGCCTCCCCCTCCGCGACATCGTGCGCGTCGGCGCGTTCGGCCTTCGCGCGCGCCGTGCGCGTGTGGTGCTCTCGGCGCTCGGCATCGCCATCGGCATCGCGACGATGGTCGCGGTCGTCGGTCTGTCCGAGTCGAGCCGTGCGGACCTGATGGCCCGGCTCGACGGCCTCGGCACCAACCTCCTCACCGCCGAGGCGGGCAAGGACGCCATGGGACAGGTGGTAAAGCTCCCCAAGAGCGCGGTGGCGATGGTCGAGCGCGTCGGCCCGGTGCTGCACGCCACGGCCACAGCCGACATCGACGCCCGGATCCGCCGCAGCGACGTCGTCCCCGAGGAACGCACCGCCGGCGTCACCGCGCAGGCGGCCCGCCTCGACCTGCTGTCCACGCTCGGCGGTGAGGTGGACAAGGGCGCCTGGCTGGACCCGGCCGGTGAGCGCCTCCCGACGACGGTTCTCGGGGCGGTGGCGGCGGAGCGCCTCGGCATCACCCGCACCGGCGAGACGATCATGATGAACGACACCCGCGTGGTGGTCGTCGGCATCCTCAAGCCGCTCGAACTCGTGCCCACCCTGGACCGGGTGGCGATGGTCGGATTCCCCGCCGCCGAGCGCCACTTCGGTTTCGACGGCCACCCCACCACGATTTTCGAGCGCTCCACGGACGCCTCGGTGGAGGACGTGCGGGCGGTCCTGGCCCGCACCATCAGCCCCGGGGACGAGGCGGGCGTCAAGGTCTCGCGCCCCTCGGACGCGCTGGCCGCCAAGGCCGCCACCGACGAAGGACTGACGACCCTGATGCTCGGCCTGGGCGCGGTGGCCCTCCTGGTGGGAGGTGTGGGCGTGGCGAACACCATGGTCATCTCCGTCCTGGAGCGCCGCCAGGAGATCGGTCTGCGCCGTTCGCTGGGAGCGACACGCAGTGCGATCCGGCTCCAGTTCCTGGCGGAGTCGCTGCTGTTGTCGGCGCTGGGCGGCGTGACGGGCGCGCTGCTGGGAGCGGCGGCGACGTACGGCTTCGCGCGGGTCCAGGAGTGGACCGCGGTGGTCCCGCCCTGGTCCCTGGCGGGTGGCCTGGCCGCCACCCTCCTGATCGGCGTGGTCGCGGGCCTCTATCCCGCGATCCGCGCCTCCCGCCTCCACCCGACCGTGGCCCTGCACGCGACGTGAGGCAGCGGCGTACGGGGTGAGGGGGCGGTGTACGGGTGGCCCGGGTGGGACGGTGCGCCGTGCACGGCTCCCGGCGGGGCGTGGTGTACGGGGCACGTGGTGCTCCAGGGGCCAGGGGCTCTGGCCCAGGGACCCGGAGCCGGATGCGTCGACGGCGGCTCGTGCCGCGCCCCCGGTTCCCGTGCAGGTGAAGGTGAACTCGCGCTGTTCCGCGTACCGTTCAGGTGCGCGGCGTGGTCTGCGGCCGGATCACCCGGGGACGTCCCTTGGGCCGGGTCAGGCGCCGCGCCGGACGGGGCCGATGAGCGTGCCGGCGGCCACCTCCAGCGCTCCTTCGGCGACGGACGTGCCCGGGATCTCCCCGTCCGGAGCGCGGAGCGTGAACGATGCCTCGTCCGCGGCGCCGGTGCGGGCGTCGTTGGGAACCTGGATGTCGAACGGGGTGAGGAGCACCTGTCGGTGCCGACCACGGGGCGTGCGGACCGGGCGTCGCACGACAGACGGCAGTTCGACGCAGGGCCTGGACGTACCCGGCCACAACGCTCGTCGCAGTCGTTGGGGCAGGGCGGGATTCACCGACTCGGCTTGACCCTCACGTCGCGTGAGGCTGAAGAGTGGAGCGCATGAGCGACTACTACAACGCGTTCGAGATGAGTCCCGTGCCCGCCCCCGGCCCGGATGCGGTTCCGCCGGAGCCGTTCCGTGGCATCTACGGAATGCCCGCGTTCGTGACGATCCCCACGAGCGATGTGGCGGCGTCGGCGGACTTCTGGACCCGGGGGCTCGGGTTCTTCGAGCTGTTCAGCATCCCCGGCAGGCTGGTGCATCTGCGCCGGTGGGCGTTCCAGGACGTACTCCTCGTCACGGCGGCGAGCGTTCCGGAGCAGGCACCAGCGATGAGCTTCAGTTTCTCGTGCGTACTCAGCCAGATCGATCCCCTTGTCGAGGCCTGTCGTGCGGTGCGCCCGAACTCGGTCGACGGTCCGCGGGACACTCCCTGGAACACCCGCGACGTGGAGGTGATCACCCCCGAGAACGCACGGATCGTCATCACCGCGGCGAAGCCATTCGATCCGGCCAGTCAGGAAGCGCGGAACCTTGAAGCCATCGGGATCACCCCACCGGGCATCGGCCGCGGCGACAATGTGGAGCATGACTGACGCCACTGACACCGATGGCCTGACCGTCGGGCAGGTCTCGACGCGTCTGGGCGTGACAGTCCGCGCGCTGCACCACTGGGACGAGACAGGTCTGGCGCGACCGTCGCTGCGCTCGGCTGCCGGATACCGGCTCTACACCGTCGGTGATCTGGAACGCCTGCACCGCATCGTCGTCTACCGAGAGATCGGTCTCGGCCTGGACAGGATCAGGGCCGTCTTGGACGACTCGACCGCGGACGTGCCCGGCGCATTGCGCGCGCAGCGCACCCAGGTTGCCGAACGGATCGACCGCCTCCAGCAGCTCGGCGCCGGACTGGATCGGATGATCGACGCCCACGAGCGCGGCCTGCTGCTGACCGTCGAGCAGCAGACCGCGATCTTCGGCCCCCAGTGGAACCCGGACTGGCCCGCGCAAGCCCGTCAGCGCTACGGAGACACGACGCAATGGCGTCAGTACGCCGAGCGCTCGGCCTCTCGCGGTCCGGAGGAATGGCAGGCCGTCACCGACGCCATGGCCGACTTCGACCGCGCCCTCGGGGATGCGATGGACGCCGGCGTCACACCTGGAAGCCCGGAGGCGGATCAACTCGTCGAGTGGCACCGCGAAGTCTTCGCTTCGTACTTTCCCCTCACCAGGCAGATGCAGGTCTGTCTCGGCCGCATGTATGAGGCCGATCCGGCATTTGCCGCCCACTACGACGGCATCCGCGCCGGCCTTGCCACGTGGTTCCGTCGAATCATCGACGCCGGCGCGCGCGCCCACAGCATCGACCCCGATACCGCGACCTGGCAGTAGAGCGCGGGTCCGGAAGCCTGCATCCGCGCGGGCGTTCGGCCCGGACGGTGCTCCTTCCGGTAAACCTTGTCCGTCACCGAACGGGTGGCCGCCCGGGTGCGGGCCGCCGGGACCGATCCGGGAGCGCGCGCGGTCATCGAGGCGTTGCTGGCGGCGGCCCTGCCCGTCGACGAGGAGAGCCGTGTCTTCCACCACCTGTACACCTCGTACGCGGTCCTGGCCGTGACCGACGAAGCCCTCGCCGCCCAGCCGTTCATCAAGGACCCCGACACCGCCGAGGACACCGTGGCCGGTCTGCTCGGGCAGGCGGCGGAACAAGGGCGCCTGCGGCCCGGCGTGGACCCCCGTGCCGCGGCGGCCGGGCTGCTCGCCATGTCCGCCGGGCTCGGCACCGGAGTCCTCGTCGGCCAGCGCAGTGCGGAGTCGGCCGCCGGGGTGCTCGCCCACCACCTGGACCAGATCTTCCTGCCCGGGCCCGCCGAAGCCTCCTGAGGAGCCGACCGTGCCCCGGCCCCGGAGCGCGCCCGAATCGGTCGATGCCGTGCCGTTGAACGTGCGCCGTCGGGACGAGGGGGCTGCTGGCAGCCTGGCGGCCTGGCAACGTACGCCGTGTGCATCGAGGAGGAGCGGGTGCTGCTCGCCCGTCATGTACCACCGGAGGGTGAGAGCGAGCACGATCGGCCCGGGCGCCGAGCCGAATGCCGCTCCGGGCGGATGCCGGGGCCGACTCGCGGTGTCGGTCCGATGTCGGTCAACACCAAGACGATCGGCCTGGACGACCTCGTCGTCGACGGTTCCGAGACCCTGATCCACCACAACGAGACGGCCGTCAAGATCCTGGTGGACCCCAGCCTCTGACCGGCCGTCGGACCGGCTACCGGGTTACCGGGCTCGTCCGTCACCGCGTCACCGCCTGCGGCGAGCGTCGTCGCCGCAGGCGGAACAGGTTCTTCAACAGCACCGGGATGCCGTCGACCCGAGAACACCGGACTGCGAGAACACCGGACTGCGAGCACCGGATCGCGAGCACCGGAATCACGCGGGTCCGGTGTCGCGCGGAAGCAGCAGGGCCGAGTTCGCGTGGAGCGTGATGCGCACCGGTGCGAAGACGGTGGCGTCCACCGACGACTCGCCGTCGTCGGCGTGCGCGCACTCGCGTCAGCGCGAGGGCTCGATTCCCCAGGCGGCGGCTCGGGCGGCGGCGGCCGCGCGGTTGGGGAGGCCGAGCTTGGCGAGGATGTGCTCGATGTGGGTCCCCACGGTCCGCGGCGTGACGTACAGCCGCTCGGCGATCTCCCGGTTGGTGCGGCCGACGGTCAGTTCGGCCAGCACCTGGAGCTCCCGCGGCGAGAGTCCGCCGGGCCGCCGTGCGTTCGGGTGTCGCGTGTCCGGGTGTCGCGGGTCCGCCTCGGGGGCGAACGCGGTGACCTCCTCGGGCGGCAGGCCCGCGCGGGGGTCGACGGCCGCGGTGAGGGCCTCGGTGAGCAGGGTGATCACGGCGCGGGCCGGATCGGGCGTGTGCCGCGGCCGGCGGGTGCTGACGTTCAGCATGCCGACGTACCGGCCGTCGGCGGCGAACAGGCACTGGGCCACGCCGTCCTCGATGCCGAGGGGACACAGCACCTCCCGGAAGCCCGGGGACGTCGCCAGAAGTTGCCGGGGCACGTCCCTGAGCCAGAGACCGCCCCGGGCCGGGCTGCGGAGCACGGGGAACACCGGGTCGTGGTGGAGACGGGTCTCGATGTAGGCCGTGGCGTCGTCCGGGTAGCTCCCGGCCAGGGTGGTGTGGCGCCGCCGCAGTGGATCCCACCGGGCGAGGGAGGCGTGATCGTACTCCATCACCTCCGACAGCGCCGCCAGGACCGTGCCGACGCCGGTCGCGCCGCTCCTGGCGGCCTCACGGACCTGCACCGCCGCGTCCAGGACGTCCGCCGTGCTCCGCTCCGCTGCCATCCTCCAAGGATGATCAAGCGCCCGGAATACGTCAATCGCGAAGGGTGTCGTGCACGACCTGCCCGTCCACGACGGTGAGGACGACGGGCATCTCCGGGATGTCGTGGGGGTCGGCGGTGAGCAGGTCCCCGTCGAGCACGCAGAAGTCGGCGACCTTGCCCGGCTCCAGGGAGCCCTTCCAGTCGTCGGCGAAGTCCTGCCAGGCCGCGTCGATCGTGTACGTACGGATCGCCTCGGCCAGGGCGATGCGCTGCTCGGGGCCGCTGACCCGGCCCGCGGCCTTGGACTCGCGCAGCACCATGGTGGCGACGCCCTGGCGCCAGTCCGGGTACGTGACGGGGGCGTCGGACCCGCTCGCGACCCGCACCCCGGCGTCGATGGCATCGCGGTAGGGCCATGCGTACGCGGCCCGTTCCGTGCCGACGAACTCCTCCTCCATGTCGGCGACCGTCCACTTGATGGTGGGGTTCATGTTGACGCCGAAGCCGTGCGCGGCCAGTACCTTCATGCTGTGTGCGGTGAGGAAGTCGCCGTGGATGACGTAGTGGCGGGCGTCGGGCCGCGGGTGCTCGGCCATGACCGCGGCGAAGGCGTCCGCGACGGTGTCTATCGCCCGGTCACCGGTGACGTGGACCCCCAACTGGTGCCCGGCGGCGTGGGCATGCCGGATCATGGTGCCGATCTCGGCGATCCGTTCGCCGTCGGTCTCGCCGCCGACGCACAGGGAGCCGCAGCCACCGCCGACGTATGGTTCGTGCATCCAGGCCGTCTTGTTGGGGACGATGCCGTCGGCGAAGACCTTGACCCCGTGGGTCGCGAGGCGGCGCGGATCGGCGTCACCGGACTCGCCGAGAGCGGTGAGCGCGCGGGCGAACTCCTCGGCGGTGCTCGCCATTCCGGTGGGCAGGAGCAGAACGCCGACACGGGCCGTCAGTTCGCCGTCGGCCAGCAGCCGGCGGTAGACGTCGAGGGTCTCCGTGCCGAGCGCGCCCCGCATGATGCCGTCGCCGCCGGGGCCGAGCCCGGGCTCGGTGAAGCTGGTCACGCCGAGCCGGGCCAGCGTGGCGAGGGCCGACCGGATCGCGTCGGTCCGCTCCTGCCGGCTGAGCGGCGGCAATGCGTTCTGGACGAGGGCCTGCGCCCCCTCGTGGAGCAGCCCGGTCGGCTCCCCGGACTCGTCCACGACGATCGCCCCGCCGGGCGGTGCGACGGTGTGCCGGTCGATCCCGATGAGCTCCAGCGCCTTGGAGTTGACCCAGGTGGCGTGCCCGGAGAAGGAGTACAGGACGACCGGGTGGCCCGGGCTCACGGCGTCGAGGTCGTGCCGTGAGGGCAGCCGCGACGGATCGGCGACGTACTCGTCGAGGTACCCGGTGTCCCAGCCGTGCCCCGTGATCCACTGCCCGCCCAAAACCCGCCCGACGGCCTCCCGCACCGCCCCGGCCACGTCCGCGAGGGAGGACACGGCGGGATGGCCGAGGTCGAGCGAGAGCGGAGGCGTCGCCATGCCGAAGGCGCACGCGTGCAGATGGGAATCGTTGATGCCGGGAAGCAGCGTCGCCCCCCGGAGGTCGACGACGCGGGTGCCGGGTCCGACGAGCGGCGCGACGTCGTCCCGCCCACCGACGGCGGTGATGATCCCACCGGTCACGGCCAGCGCCGAGGCGACGGAGAACTCCGCATCGACGGTGACCACCCGCCCGCCGAGAAACACCAGATCCGCATACGTGCCCACAGAAGGTCCTTTCGAAGAACGGGCGCACCACGGCCGCCCGCGAACGGTCTCCCGAGGACTATGACCGCGCGCCCGCCCCCGCACATCGGTCATCCCACCGATACGCGCTCTTGCGGGGCGTGGGGTGGCGTCGGCCTCGCGGTGGTGCGGGCCGTTGCGAACGCGGTCGGCTCATTGCGTCGGGCCAGAGCGTGGCGGACGATCTGGTCGTTCCGGGTGTTGGTCAGGTGGTCGGGGCTGGCCTGAGACTGCAACCGTTGGACGGCTGGCGTCGATGTAGAAACCTGGGGCCTCGCCAGCCCCGCGACAAAGCCCGCCAAGGGCTGATGACTTGAGGTACTCGTGATTCGCCGACGGACGGGCAAGACACTTGAGTGCCAGTCATCGCAGTCTCGGGCCTGCTGAGGAGCGTGGCCTGATTTGGATGGAGGAGGCGCAGCAACCCTTTAATTGAACGGATGCCCGGTGGTATGTCTTGCCTGGCTATCCCGCGCTGATCTCTGCGGGAGGCTGAACTGGGGGATACGTGCTGGAAGAGGGAGACGCGGAGGCGGGCGGCGACGATTCGCCCAAGCTGAGGCTGTCGGGTGCCGGGTTGCACTTTCCGTCCTTACCGAGCCCTAAGAAGATGGTCTTTGCCTACGACCCCCATGAGTTCGAATCGTTCGTAGAAGAGTGGGTGCCCGCGCTGGAAACGCGCTACGTGCGTGTGGAGCGGCATGGTGGTGCCGGCGACCACGGTGTCGATGTGGCCGCCTACCTGACGCCGCAGGCGATGGAGGGGGAGTGGCACAGCTACCAGTGCAAGCATTACGGGGACGCACTGACCTGGTCAAAGGCCGCACCGGAGATCAGGAAGCTGTTCAAAGCGGTCGTTCAAGGGCACTACACCCTTCCGAGCCGGTACATCTTCGCCGCGCCAATCATCGGGCGCAGCCTGGTGAGACAGTTCGCCAAGCCGTCTGACACGCGAGCAAAGTTCCTCAGCGAACTCATCTCCACCAGGGACCCCGTCATTGCCTCGCTCGGGCCGGACGAGCGTGCGGCGGTCACCGACCTCGCACAGAGCACGGACTTCTCCATGTTTGAGCCGGTCGACATGGACGAGATGCTCGACCTGCACCGCACCACCCGCCACTGGGCCGATCGGTTCGGGCAGCCACTGCCACCTCGCCCACAGATCATGAGCCCGCCAGCCAAACACACGCCTATCGAGGCCCGGTACGTTCAGAAACTCCTCGACGCTTATCGTGAGGAGTGGGGCGACAAGGCCGACACCCTGGACCGCGTCGCCGAACACTCGGACGCGCGCGAACACCTGAACCGTCAGCGCGTGGCGTTCTACAGCGCGGAGTCCCTGCGTCTGTTCGCCCGGGACGCGACACCCGAGGGCCACTTCCAAGCAGTGCTCGACGACGTCCACACCATCGTCGTCGAGGTGGCCGATGGACGGCACCCCAACGGGCTCGAACGTCTCAGAGCTGTCCTCACTGCGGCAGGCCAGGTGGCACTCACCGAGACGATCCTCGCCAAACAAGTGAGACCTCTGGACCGCAAAGGGGTATGTCATCACCTGGCGAACGAGGACCGGCTCACTTGGTGCCAGGGAGGTAAGGCATGAACCCGCTCAACAGCCCGCTTGAGGTCGGAGTGCGCGCCTTGGCCCTGCTCGCGGAGAGCCATCCCGAACCGATGGATCTGTCCCAGCTCGTCATGCTCGACTACGCGCTCCTGCACAGTGCGGAGTTCGATGGCCCGCCAAGTCTGCACCCCGACTTGCCCGCGCGTGCCGGGGAGCTCGGCATGAAACGTCGCGTTCTGGAACAGGGGTTGCTCGTTCTGATCCGTGCCGGACTGGCCGGGATCGAGGCCCACCACGACGGTCTGATGTACCGGGCAACCGAACGCGGACCCGCGTTCATGGACATCCTCGAAACACCCTACGCAGACCGCTTGCGCAATCGCGCCGAATGGGCGGTAAACAAATACGCCCCTCGCATCGACACGGACACAGCCACACACGACCTGATCAGCCGTCCCGCCCATACACCCCTGCCGCCCGAGGCCCACCGTGACTGACCTCCGACTGCTCCACCTCACCTACGCCGGATCAGGAAAGCCCCTTGCACAAGTCGTCTTCGACGAGCGCGTGACGGTTATCTACGGGGCCTCTGACACCGGGAAGTCCTTCATCGTCGATTCCATCGAGTACATGCTCGGCGGCGGAAACCTGACCCTTATCCCGGAAGCCGAGGGATACAGCCAGATCCTCCTTGGTCTACGCATGCCGGACGGCAACCCCGTCACCCTGGTCCGTCGGCCCGGCAGCAGCGCCGTACAGGCCCACTTTGCCGACCTGAGAGAGCTCGTGACCCGCCCCGCTGACCGGGAACTGACCGCAGCGCACACCGCACGCAGTACCCGCAGTCTGTCGATGTTCCTCTTGGGCGAGCTCGACCTGGGCGGCGTACGGATTCGCAAGAATGAGGTCGGTGGCACCCGCGACCTGACCCTTCCCGATCTCGCCCACCTGTCGGTCATCACCGAAACCCGCATGGTCGACCCTCTCTCACCGGTCTTACGGTCGAATGCCAACTCCACCAAAACCCCGGCGATTTCGGTGATGAGGTTCCTCCTCACCGGCGAGGGCGAGCCCGCCGTCGACACCGGCCTGAACCAGGGACAGCGCCGAGTCAACAAAGGACAGATCACCCTCCTGGACCAGATCGTTCTCGACCTCACCGCCAAGCTCACCACCCAGGAGAACGAGGCCCAGCTGCGCCAGCGGCTGACGCGGATCCAGACCACCGTCGACACCCAGTCCCACTCCCTGCGCGTGATCGCGGACCGTCACCTCACAGCGGTGACCAGCCGCATGCAGTCATCCCAGGAACTTGCCGCACTGGACAGCCGCTTGACCGAGGTCATCGACCTCCTCAGCCGGTTCCGGCTCCTCGAAGAGCAATACCGCTCCGACCTGGAGCGCCTTGAAACGGTGAGCGAGGTCGGCAGCCTCCTCGGGTTCTTCCGAGTCGGAACCTGCGTCTTCTGCGGGGCCGAACCCGCGCACCAGCACCCCAGTCACAGTGCCGAGGAAACCACCCAGCTGCACCAGGCTGTCCAGGCCGAGCAGGACAAGACCGCCAGCCTGCTCACCGATCTGCTGCCCACCATCGCCGACCTGAACGATGAGATGGAGTCACTGCGTCGGCGCAGAGAGTCGCTGTTGCTCCGAACAGCCTGCATTGATGCAGAGATCGAGGAAGCCGAAAGGCAACTCGCCCCGCTGCGAGCGCACATGGACGACCTGCTGACCGCCCGGTCCGCCCTGGAGCGAGAGCTGGAACTGCATACCCGCATCGGTGAACTGGAGCACCGCCGCTCAAAGCTCGACGGGGAGGGCGCGGTCGTGACCAGCCGCCCGGCTGAGCACATCCCCACGCGCCTCCTGAACGCCTTCGACACGGTTCTCAGGAAGACCCTCGAAGCGTGGAAGGTACCCGCAGTCGACTTCGCTGAGTACGACCAGTACACCGCCGACATCCGTGCGGGAAGCCGACCCCGTGCCGGACGTGGCAAGGGCGTCCGATCGGTTCTGCACTCGGCCTTCACCACCGCTCTCGCCCGATACTGCATCGAGCGAAACCGTCCCCACCCCGGATTCGTCGTATTGGACTCGCCAGTCGTCACCTATCGGGAGCCTGTGGGTGAGGATGTCGACATCACCGGTCACGTCGTGGATCACTTCTATCGCGATATGGCTACTTTCCCTGGCCAGGCGATCATCATCGAGAACGGTGACCCGCCGGCCGATGTCCTGTCATCGGCCGCCTCCTTCCGCTTCACCGGGTCGGCAGACGGTAGGCGTGGCTTCTTTCCCGTCGCCACGCCCAAGTCCAACAGCTCTTACTGAGCAACTGAGAATCGGGTCCCGGGTGTTCCGTATCTCGCCCGGCGCTCCGGGCACTCCGCGCGGCCGGTCATGTCTTGAAGAGGTGCAGCGGAGCGCGCACGACGGCCAGGGCCATGGCGAACGCGGTCAGCGAGGCCGTGCGTCAGGACGGGAAGGACGCCTACTTCGGCATGGCCACGTGTCCAGACCTGCCTGCTGGCATCACACCGGCTCAACAGGGTCCGGGATGCCGACCGGACGTCCCGTCGGCCGTGGTGAAACGAACCTCGCCCCTCCCGCGCGCCCGTCGCTCACGTGCACGTGCGAGATCGGAGAACGTCGGTCGGGACAGCGGCACGATCCCTTGAGACGAGGAAGGCCGGGGCCCGTCCGTGGCCGCGACGATCGGGGCCAAGGAGGTCAACGAGGCGAGCGCAGGCCCGTGATGACCATGTGGATCAGCAGGTCGTAGCTCTCGTCCAGTTTCTCGGGGAGCCCGAACGCGCCTTCGCTCTCCAGGGTCGCGAAGCCGTGGACGACGGCGCGCAGGCATCGGGCCGCGTGGATCGCAGCGGAGTCCTCCATGCCATAGGCCCGCAGGGTGGCCAGCACGATCTTGATCAGTCGTGCGCCGGCCTCGGCCGTCCGTGGCTCGGGGCTCTGGACGAGTGCCGCGTACCGGTGCGGGTGCGCCGACGCGTAGTCGCGCCAGGCCGACATGAGTGCGCGGATCGCCTCGTCGGCGGAGCGTCCGAGCACGGCTTCGCCGACCTGGTCGGCGATCTCGTTGATGATGCGTGCCGACAGGAGGTCACGCAGCTCGGCGAGGTTGCGTACGTGTTTGTAGAGAGACGGGGTGGCCACACCCGCCCGGCCTGCGACCGCCGACAGGGTCAGGGCCGTGGGAGAGCCCTCGTCGATGATCCGTAGTGCGACATCGACCACCGCGTCCGCGGAGAGTGCGGCCCTAGCCACGAGCGCCGACCTTGAGGAAGGCCAGGATGGCCGCAGTGACTTCGGCGGGGAACTGGACGTGGGCGTAGTGGCCCGCCCCCTCGATCATTTCGAGGCGGCCGAGTCCCGCGGGCATCCCCGCCACGACGCCCTCGCCCTCGGCCCGGGGGTCGGCCCAGTCGGGGTCGAGCGTGCCACCGATGACCAGAGCGGGGCACTGGATGTCGGCGAGCACCGCACCCGCGTCCGTGGGTGCGGACATCCCCATCCTGCTGACGACCGCCATCCGGCCCGGCCTGCGCAGGTCGGCGTCGAGCGCGGCGACATGGTCGGCGACGCCGGCGGGCCGGAGGCCCGGGTAGGCATGGTCGAGGTAGCGCTTCCACAGCCCGACGCTGCGCAGGAGCCCGGTACCCATGAGCAGCGCCATGCCCTTGCGGTAGCGGGCGTGGGACACCAGAGCACCCACATCGATTTTCTGCGCGCGGGTGAACGGGCTGATCTCGACGATGGCGCTGACCAGTTCGGGCTCCCGCGCCGCCGCGATGGTGGCGGCGCCACCGGCGAACGAGTGGCCCACGATGACGGCGGGTCCGCCCAGGTGCCGGACGAGAGCGAGCAGGTCGGCCGCCACATCCGTGCGGGTGTAGGAGGTCCAGCCGGTGCTGGACTCGCCGTGCCCGCGCAGGTCGGTGCCGGCGACGCGGAATCCGGCGTCGGCGAGACGCGCGGCCACCTCGCGGTAGGCCGCCCTGTTGTCACCCATGCCATGGGCGAGCACGATCAGCGGGCCCTCGCCCGTCACGTCGTACGCGAGCTGTCCGCCGCCGGTCTTCAGGAATTCAGTCATGCCGTCCTCCACAGGAGCTAATGCGTATAACCAAAAAGCTAATGTCATTAGCCAGTCCTGTCAAACCTCGATCCTGTGCCTGCGGGGAGCCGCCTCCTGGCGGGCGGGCCGGCCCAGGTGTCCTGGCAGCTGGTCAGAGCCCGGGCCGGGCAGGGGCTGGGGCCACACCGGCTGTTCGGCGCCGCGCTCATCCGCCGGGCGGTTCGCGGCTTCCTGGGGCCGCCCCGGCGGCATCCGGTGCCCGCCGGGGCGGCTCGGGGAGCGGAAGGAACGTGGTTCGGGGCGTTCGCCGCGGTCAGGGGGCCAGACGGTAGGCGCGCAGGAGGGTCTGTTCCACGGTGCCGCCGTCGGCGTCGCGCGCCGTGGCCCTCAGGGAGACGAAGGAACCGGAGCCCGGGGTGATGGTGACGCGGTGACCGGTGGCGCCGTCCGAGCTGACCGGGGCGTCCTGCCACGTCACGCCGTCGTCGAAGGAGACCTGCACGGTGAGGCGCTTGGTCCTGGGCGCCGCGGCGCCGGCCTGCCGTTCCACCCGCGCGGTCAGCGTGTGCTTGGCACGGGCGGCCTGGTTGGTGGCGTCGACGGGGGCGATGAAACGTACGACGTCCAGCGGCAGCGCTTCGGTGCGCACCGCACCGCCGGGGCCGGGTGCGACCGCCGCGGAGCGGAAGGTCCACATCGTCTTCACCGTCGTCGACAGCGATGCCCACGGCTCCTTGCGGGTGGCGCGGGCGGTCAGCCGGTAGGTGGCCGCGTCCTGGGGGACGGCGAAGGTGGCCCTGGGGGAGTCGCTGGAGCCGAGCCTCTGCCCGTCCTTCGTCAGGGTGATGTCCACGGTGTCCTCCAGCCAGTCGGGCATCGGGCCGCCGTAGTGCCCGGGGGCCGCGTCGCTGAACAGCTGAGGCTCCGCGCCGATGGTGCCGTCACTGGCGCGGCCGATCGACGGCGCGCCGTTCTTGACGGGAGCCAGGCCGGGGCCGATGACGGCGGCGTTCCACCGGTCGACGCAGGTGCTGCCGGCCGTGCACGAGACGGTGCCGATCTGCGTGACGGGCAGTGGCAGGTACTTGCCGCCCTCGCCGGCCTGTTGGCTGAAGTACGTCTCGCGCCGCTGGTCGCGCACGGTCATGTACTCGGTGCGTGCCGCGGGCAGCGCGAAGTCCGGTTCGACGATGCTCATCCCGCCCAGACCGGACTCGGTGGGCCAGCTGGACGTGCTGCCGGCGGTACCGGGACCCTGCGCGTAGTAGTCGTTCCTGACGGCGGCCAGATCCTCGCGGGCGAGGCGGAACGCCGGGTCGGGGAGCGAACCCGTGGTGAGCAGCAGCAGGTCGTAACGGTCGGGCAGACGTCCCTTCGGGGCCTGTGCGCCGTGCTGGATGCTGCGGACGTAGAAGCCGAGCGTGCCGCCGGAAACCCGTTCGCCCGGTATGACGTAGAGCCGTCCGGGCCTGCCGAGCAGGGCGCTCTGGTCCGCGCACGTGCTGTCCCCGGGCACGCGGTAGCAGTATCCGGCCGACAGCGAGTAGGGCTGTGCGCCGGGGTCCGGGACGGCGACGGTGATCGGCTTGCCCTGCCGGGCGTCCACCGTGAACGCGGCGTCGCCGCGTACGTCCAGCTCGGGCCGGAGGAACAAGGTCGACGTCGGTGCGGCTTCCCCGGTTCCGGGGGTGACCAGGGTGCCGCCGAGGTTGTAGCGGCCCTCCGGCACGCGGGCGGTGGCCGTGCCGCCGTCGAAGGTGAGGCCGAACGTCCGGCCGTCGGCGAGGTTCGTCAACTGTACGGAGGAGAAGCCATGTTCGCGTGAGCCCGGGCCGAGGGGCGCGCCGTCGCGGTCGACGGCCTTCACCGTGACCTGGCGGTGGACGGCCTCCTTGGTGACCGCGAAGGCCGGTCCGGTCACGACGGTGTCACCCCCGGCGGCCGCGGTCAGCCGTCCGCTGAAGGAGGTTCCGGCCGCCGTGGCGCCCGGGTCGATGGTGACCGTGGTCCGGGCGGTGCCTCCGGCGGGCACGGTCAGAACGGCCGGCGACACGGTGAACAGGCCCTTCGGCCCCGGCTCGTCGGCCCGGCCGGTGGTGGCGGCGGCCACCGTGAGGGAGACCTCCGCCGTGCCGGTGTTGTGGTACGTGACGGTTCGGGTGACCGGTTCGGTGGCCTCGGGGTCGGTGAAGTACACGCCGGTGTCCTCGGCCGTGGCGAACACGCTCTGGGCGGTGGCCCGCGCCACGTCCAGGCGTCCGGCCCCCTGCTCGTACGCGCCCTGCCCGGCGATCGGCTTCGCCGAGGAGGTCAGTGCGGCCTTGAGCTGCGGTCCCTTCCAGTCCGGGTGGGCCTGGGCGAGCAGCGCGGCGGCACCGGCGACATGCGGCGCGGCCATCGAGGTGCCCGACAGGGCGGTGTAGTGGTCGTCGACCGGGTTGTCGCCGTCGGTGCCTGCCGCGCGGGCCGCCACGATGCCGATGCCCGGCGCCGTCAGATCGGGCTTGACCGCGTGATCGCCCAGGCGCGGTCCCCGGCTCGACAGGTCGGCGAGCGCGTCGTCGCGTTCGACGGCGCCCACGGTCAGCGCGGCGTCGGCCGTACCGGGCGTGCCGACCGTGCCGGGGCGTCCGCGGTTGCCGGCCGCCGCGACGAACAGCGTGCCGTGGTCGGCGGAGAGCTTGTCGACGGCCTGCGAGAGGGGGTCGGTCCCGTCGGTGGCGGCGCCGGACAGACTGATGTTGACGATGGGCGCCCGTGCCGCGGCCCACTCCATGCCCTGGAGGACCCACGACTCCTGCCCGCCGCCGTTGTCGTCCAGCACCTTGCCGACCAGCAGTTCGGCGTCGGGGGCCATGCCCCGGTAGCGGCCGTCGGACGCGGTGCCGTCCCCGGCGACCGTGGAGGCCACGTGCGTGCCGTGACCGTCGGCGTCGCCGACGGCGCTGTCGCCCTTCGTGAAGTCCGCCGACTCGGCGATCGAGCCGGAGAAGTCGGGGTGCGTCGCGTCGATGCCGGTGTCCAGCACCGCGACCTTCACGCCCTTTCCGGTCCAGCCGGACTTCCACGCCTGCACCGCACCGACCTGGGCCGTGCTGCGATCCAGGGCGGCGCCGACCTTGCCGTCGAGCCACACCTTGGCCACGCCCGGGGCGAGGGCGGCCGCCGACCGGTGCTTCGACGCGGCGGGTCCCCACTCTTCCCAGAGCTGCGACACCCGCTTCTTGTCGGCCCGCAGCGCGGTGCCGTGCACGCTCGCCAGGGCGCGTACGGCCGCTGCCCCGGCCGGTGGCCGCGGGGCCGCCTTCCCGGCGACCGCCTCGTCGTACGTGACGATCAGCGGCAACTGGGGGCTGTGGGCGTCGTCGTACCCCTGGGCCACAAGTCCCGTGATGTCGAACAGCCGCGGGTCCAGGAATCCGGCGCGCAGCGGCGCCACCGCGTCCTGCGGTACCAGCGACACCGAACCCCCGGCGCCCCGCTGGGTGAACGTCATGTCCTCGCGCCCCGGGCCGGGCCGTACGGCGACCACGGACACCGTGCCGTCGGCGCCGACCCGGGCGGTCACCTCGTCGCCCGTGATGAGCGTCGTCCTCACCACGGCGCCCGCCCCGGACGCCGCGGCGGTGCGCGGCGGGGCCGCCCCGGCGGGCGGCACGGCGGCCGTGCCGATCAGCAGTGCGCCCAGCACGACGACGGCCGGCGGGCCTGCTGTACGTATGTCTCGCATACGCGTCCTCTCGATCGCGCGGCCCCGCGGGAGCGTCCGCCCGCATCGCACGGGCGGACGCTCCGGAGGCGGGCGCCGCCTTCTCCCATGTCTCGACAGGAACGACGGAGCGGACGGAGCACGGGGATGTCACGGAGCGTCAGAAAAAATAATCCGGAGAGATCTCACGGCCCGTGACATCCCCGGGCCCGGTCCGCTCCGTCGAAGGGGACAGAGACGAACGGAGGGCACGCATTGCGTACCGGTGACCTGGAGGAATTCCGCGGCTTCGCCCAGGAGCAGCTGGTGCACCTGCGCCGCACCGCTTACCTGATGTGCGGTGACTGGCACCATGCCGAGGACATCACGCAGACAGCACTGGCGAAGCTGTACTCGATGTGGGGACGACGGCGCCAGATACGGAACCTGGAGGCGTACGCCCATCGCGTACTGACCCGGGCCTGCGTCGACCACATGCGGCGGCGCTGGCGTCGTGAACAGCCCTCCTGCGTACTGCCCGACCGCGCCGAGCCCGGCACGGACCCGGCGCTGGGACTTCAGGTACGCGCCGCGCTGGCCGTCCTGCCGCCGCGGCAGCGGGCGGTGGTGGTGCTGCGCTACTGGGCCGATCTGGACATCGCCGCGACCGCCGCGGCCATGGGCTGCTCCGTCGGCACGGTCAAGAGCCACACCGCGCGGGCGCTGGACCGCCTGCGTTCCCTCCTGGGGGACGACGCGGACGCCGACACGTTCGGGGCGTTCGTTCCTCCAGCCGATTCCACCCGAAGGAAGGCCGCACTGCGATGAACAACCACGACGTCAAGAACCTTCTGGAGGCCGGACTCCATGACGAGCCGCCCCTGCAAACCAGCGTGGACGCGGTGGTCGCGGCCGGACGGCGCGGCCGTGCCCGCCGCCGCGGAGCACTGGCCGGAGCCGGTCTGACGGCAGGGGCGGCCGTGGCCGCCCTGGCCCTGGTCACGCCCGGCGCGGACCCGGGCACGCACCCGTCGGCCGCCGACCCGCTCGTCGGCCCGCTGGTGCCCGCCGCGGCCGACAGCGCGGCGCCGCGGAGCCTGCGGCCGGACGCCTTCGACTCGGGGACCGAGCACACGACCCGGTGGAGCAGCCGGCGGCTCGCCGACACCCTGGTCGGGCTGCTCCCGCCGGGGAAGGCGACCGTCGGGGAGGGAGACTTCCCCGGCCGGACCTACCGCGTGTGGTGGGACGGCGGCACCGGCCGCGTAGAGTTCGTCGGCGGAGCCGAATACACCGCCAAGGGCCCGAAGGTGCCGCTCTGCGCGAGCATCACGATGCCGAAGGTCGCACCGCGGCCCGGCGCACCGGCTCCACGCGACGCCGCCCCGAAGAGCGACTGCCAGGTGGTCGAACTCGCCGATGGCGCACGGGCGGAGGCCGTGACGCTGCGGTGGGCCGGGGACGGACGGGAGTCCTGGTACGTCCGGGTGCTCCGCAAGGACGGCCGGACGGTGACCCTTCAGCAATGGGCCGGCCGGACGGACACGAAGGGGGCGAGCGGTACGCGGTCACAGCCGCAGCTGGACACCACCGCGATGCTGAAGATCGCGAACGATCCCGCCTGGAAGTTCTGACCCGCGGCGGTCCCCGCCCCGGCCGCCCGACGCGGACCGGGGCGGGGCGGGACTCGCGGCCGGTGTCCGCTCGCCCCTCCGAGCACGGTCACCTCCGCGTCCCGGCCCACCTACGGCTAGGGCGTGTTTCGAAAGGAGCGTCGTCCGCCCGAAGGGCGGGGCCCGCACCGGACGCCGCGAGCCACCCGGCAAACCTTCCCGGTCACAGCACTAGGTTGAGCCGGGCGCGGCGCGACGTTCTCGGCGGTTGGCTGACGCGCGTGCATCCCGGACATCCCCGGTCGGCGGAACTGGCGAGGCGGTGACGCGTGATCGGACGACAGCCGGGGCACCTCGCCACGTCGTCGGAATGCCCGCGTGCGTCTCGTACACGGGCGCCCCTCCGTCCTGC
Organism: Streptomyces sp. NPDC002476; assembly: GCF_042889785.1. Classification (NCBI taxonomy): domain Bacteria; kingdom Bacillati; phylum Actinomycetota; class Actinomycetes; order Kitasatosporales; family Streptomycetaceae; genus Streptomyces; species Streptomyces sp. NPDC002476. The sequence continues at coordinate 99,762 of NZ_JBIARH010000008.1, forward strand.
GACGCACCACATCCGGCGCCGCGCGCCGATCCGTCACGGATCGGCTCTCAGGCCGTTCCCGACGACCGATCCTGTGGCGGGTCGGGGTGCGTCGACGGTTGCGGTGCGGGAGCGGGGGGCGCTGCCTCCGCCGGGTGTTCGAGGCCCGGGGCCGCCGCCGCGGCGTGCCGCAGGTCGAGTGTCGCCACGGCACCGTGCGGGGCGGCGTTCGCGAGGGTGAGCCGTGCGCCGATCACCTGCGCCTGGCCCAGGGCGATGGTCAGCCCCAACCCGTGGCCGTGGCCCCGCTCGGCCGATCCGGTACGGAAACGCCGCGGTCCCTGGTCGAGCAGGTCCTCGGGGAAGCCGGGGCCGTGGTCGCGCACGACGATCGTCGTGCCCACGACGGCGACCTCGACAGGGGGTTTCCCGTGCCGGTGGGCGTTGACGACCAGGTTGGTGATGATGCGGTCGAGTCTGCGGGGGTCCGTCCCGGCGACCGGCCGTCCGGTCACGGTGAGCCGTGTCTCCAGCCCCGTGCGCCGTACGGACTCCTCGGCCAGTTCGCCCAGGGGCACCGGCTGGGTGTCGGCGCGTTCCGTGCCCGTGTCGAGGCGGGAGATCTCCAGGAGGTCGTCCACCAGGGCGCGCAGCACCCGCACGCGGTCGCGGACGAGGTCGGTGGGCTCGCTCTCCGGCAGCAGGGAGGCGGAGGTGACCAGCCCTGCGATGGGGGTGCGCAGTTCGTGGGCGACATCGGCGGTGAAGCGCTGTTCGCTGTGCAACTGGTCCCGGAGCGCATCCGCCATGTGGTCGACGGCCGAGGCGATCTCGCCGATCTCGTCACGGGCCCGGTCGCTGGTGCGCGCGTCCAGATTCCCGTGGCGTATGCGGCGTGTGGTGTCCGTGACACGGCGCAGACGCCGCAGCGGCAGTTCGGCGGCGAGCAGGGTGAGGGGCACGACGACGGCGAGCGTGGCGATGGCCGCGTAGCGCATGTGCCGGTCGAGGGCCTGACGGCTCAGCTGATCGGTGAGCATGTCCGTCCGGACGGCGATCACGGTGCCGTCGATCCGCGTCGCCGCCCACATGGCGGCGCCATGTGCCGGTTTGGTGGTGTCGTACCAGGTGACGTGGCCGCTCCCGGAGCCGAGCCGGTCCAGGAGCTCGTCCGGAACCTGGTCGCCGGTCATGAATCCGGACGACTGCGACGCGGAGTGCCGGGGTGTTCCTTCGCTGCGGAACTCGGTCTCGGCCTCGGCGAGAGCGCGTTCGGCGCCGGCGCGGCCGACGCTCAGCGAGCGGGCCTCGGTGGAGCGGTGCACCAGAACCCCGATGCCCAGGGCCATCGCACAGGCGGCGGCGGCGACCGCGGCGGCGATCTTCCAGCGAAGGGATCTCGGATCGGCGAGGCGCCACAGGGAGCGGCGGGCCGGGGCGGTGGCGGGCGTCATGGCGGTCCTCAGCGGCGGAACCGGTAGCCGAAGCCGCGCACGGTGTCGATGTGGTCGGCTCCGATCTTCTTGCGCAGCCGCTGCACCGTCAGGTCGACGACCCGGCTGTCGCCGTCCCATCCGTAGTCCCAGACCTTGCGCAGCAGGGTCTGCCGTTGCAGGGCGATGCCGGGGGCGGCCACGAACTCCAGGAGGAGGCGCAGTTCCGTGGGGGTGAGTCCGAGGGGCTCGCCGTCCCTGCGGACTTCCAGCCCGCGCGTGTCGACGGTCAGGTTCCGGAAGGTGAGCAGGCCGCTGTCCGGGCCGGGCACGCCGCTGCCACCGGGGGCGGGAAGGCTGGCGCGGCGCAGCAGGGTGCGGATGCGGGCCACCAGCTCCGCGGTGTCGACGGGCTTGACGACGTAGTCGTCGGCGCCGGCCTCGAGGCCGCCGATCACGTCGAGCGCGTCGCTCCGGGCGGACATCATCAGGACGGGGGCCTGACTGGTCTCGCGGACCCGGTGGCACAGGCCGATCCCGTCGAGGTGCGGGAGCATGACGTCCAGCAGGAGCAGGTCATGCGTTCCCTCGCGGAACATCTCCAGGCCGGTCAGCCCGTCGGCGGCGGCCGAGGTCCGGTAGCCGTACCGTTCCAGGGCCAGCCCGACGGATCTGCGGATGGCCTCGTCGTCCTCGACGAGGAGGATGTGCACACTCACTGCGGGGTTGCCTTCCTGGTGGTCCGGCCGTCTGCCGGACCACTGTCGCAGGGCGATCGTAGCCGCCGTTGTCAGGGTGTTCACAGGCGCAGGGAGGCGGCGACCGGGAGGTGGTCGCTGCCGGTGCGCGGCAGGGGCGAGGACGCCGTCGGGATGGCGCCCCTCACGAGGATCTGGTCGATCCGGGCCACCGGGAGGGCGGCCGGCCAGGTGAGGCCGAACCCCTGTCCCGCTGTCCGCTGCGCGGAACGCAGCTGTCCGGTCAGGAGACGCAGCGATGTGTCGTCAGGTGTGCCGTTGAAGTCACCGGTCACGACGACGCGGGGCAGCGGTTCGGCCCGTACCGCCTCGGCGAGCTTGGCGGCCGCCTCGTTGCGGCGGTCCGTGGCGAAGCCTTCCCCGAGGCTCACGCGCACGGAGGCGAGATGGACGACGTACACGGCGAGCGGCCCCTTCGGAGTGTCGGCGGTGACCCGCAGCGCGCGGGTCCACGGCATGATCGCGACGGGCTCCGGGTCCCGCAGCGGGTAGGCGCTCCACAGCCCGACCGTGCCGAGCACCGCGTGGTACGGGTACGTGCCGGCCAGTGCCCTCTCGTACGCGGGGGCGGTCCGGGGTGTCAGTTCCTGCAGCGCCAGCAGTTCGGCGCCGGATGCCGCGAGGGCTCGGGCGGTCCCGCTCGGGTCGGGGTTCGCTTCATGGACGTTCTGGCTGACCACGGTCATGTCCCCGCCGTCGGTGCGTTTGTCGGTGAGCAGTCCGCCGAACAGAAAGCACCACGTGACAGCGGGGACCAGGACGGCGACGGCGGCGACCGGTGCGCGCCGGACGGCGGCCAGGACGAGCAGGAGGGGCACGCTCAGGCCGAGCCAGGGCAGGAAGGTCTGCAGCAGGTTCACGAGGTTGCCGGGCCCGGACGGAAGCCCGGCGGCGGCGAACATGACGATCCCCGTCACCACGGACGCCGCCGCAGTCCGGCGCCCGCGCCGCGCCGCGGCCCCGCCACCCTCCTCGTCCCCGCGTCCGTGCCCGGCCTCGGTGGTCGTACGCGTGAGGATCGTGGTCATGCCCGCACCTGCCCCCGGCTGTCGAGCACTGCGGGCAGGGCCTTGCGCACGGCCTCGATCAGCGCACCGCTCCGGTCGAGGGCGGCCCGCAGGCCCGCCTCGGGCGTGGTGTCGACCCGCTGCCCGAGGACGACACCGAGCACCAGGCGTCGCTTCGTACCGGATCCCGCCTCGGCGGCCCACATCAAAGCGCCTCCGGCGGGCGAGCTGGACCCGGTCTTGAGCCCGAGCACACCGGGTCTGTCCAGCAGCCGGTTCGTGTTGACGACCGTGCCCGGTACTCCCGGAACTGTCGTCCTGCGCAGCGCGACCACGGCCCGCAGCACCGGGATCCTCATGGCCTGCCGGGCCAGCACGAGCTGGTCGTCGGCCGTGCTGACGGTGGTGGGCTCGATCCCGCTCGCCCCGGTGTAGGTGGTCCGTGTCATCCCGAGGTCCCGGGCGGCGTCGTTCATCTTGGCGACGAACGCCTCCTGACTCCCCGCGTCCCAACGGGCCAGCAGCCGCGCCACGTTGTTGCCGGAAGGGAGCAACAACAGTTCCAGGAGCTGGCGTTGCGTCAGTGACTGTCCTTCGCGCAGGGGCACGGTGGACTCGCTGAGGGAGAAGGCCTCCTGCGCGGCCCGCTCGTCGACCGTGATCACCGGCCCCGGCTCCCCGTCCCCGAGCGGGTGCCCCTTGAGGACGACGTACGCGGTCATCACCTTGGTCAGACTCGCGATCGGAACCGGCCGCCGCCCGCCCTTGCTCCCCAGGCTGCCCAGACCCTCCACCATGATGCTCGTCTGGCCCTCCCCGGGCCACGGCAGCGAGAGACCGAGCAGGCCCATGGCCGACGAGGACGCGGACGCCGGGCCGCCCTCGCCGGCGCGGCTCCCGGCGAAGCAGCCGCCGACCCCGACGGCGATCAGCACTGCGGCCGCCGCGCACACCCTGCCGACCCGGGGCCGGTTCCGGCGCGCCCCATCGGGCCCGGCGCCGCGTATCTCTTGTGCACGCGTCTCTTGCGCACTCACCAGCAACCACCTCTCCAGGACATGTGCGCGACAGGCCGCGCACACCCCCTCACCTTCGGCGGGGAGCGCATCCGGGCGGTTGTGGCCGTATATCAGGCGGCGCGCGGAATTGTGTCGGTCCTGTAACCAGGGCTCCTTTCCCGTCATCGCACGGGGGCGAGGAAGTGCGGGCAGGCGGAACCGCCGGTTCACCCGGCGTGCCAGGGGCCATGCGCGGGCGGCCGAGAGACGCCGGAGACCCTCGCGGTCGTACTCACCGGGGGCCGGTGCCCGTGCCGGGACCGGCCGACGGTGGTCAGGGGAGCGGGAGGGGTCCGAGGTGCCTCGGACGATCTCGAGGTTGGCCATCATGCCCGTGTCCTCGTGCTCCGCGTTGTGACGATGGAAGAGGCAGCGGCCCCGGTAGCCGTCGAAGCGGGTGGTGATCTCCGCCGATTCGCCCGGCCGCACCAGGGCGGCGAGCGCGGGCGCTTACGTGCGGGCCTTGTACCGGGCGCACGAAAGCGCCGGGGGATGCAGGCCGGCACGTTCGGAGCAGCGGAAACCGGCTTGGAATGGCCGCATTATGCAGATCGCCTGATTGCTGAAGGTAATTGAACGGCCGAATGAGATTTGAGAAAGATCGATATGAGGCGATCCTTGATCGGGGGTGTATTTGACGATTAACGATCGCAGGTGACTGGAGCGTTGCTTCCTGTTGGTGCCGAATGATGCATGGGAGGCGGTCCACCGGCCGACGGACTCATCGGGATGTCGAACGCCCTGGTGGGCGTCCCGCCGAGCCGGGGCCTTCGTCGGTCAACTCATCGCGGCAGTGCCACGCGAGCGGTAGCGGATCGCGCAACGTTGAACGGATATTGCCGCGGCCTGCGACTGCTCCCATGGTGAACAGCTCGGACACCTGCACGCGTTACTGGCGCGCAAAGCCGAGGAAGGGCATTGGTCTTCACCTTTCACGCTCGGGGCCTGCCACTCCCCGTCCGGCGTCGACGTCCGATGGGGGAAATTCTTTTGCGATGAATTGAGGATGTTATAGGGGACTGCTTATTTTGTGAGGGCCTGGCAGGCGCGCCTGTGTCACTCGACGCTCACGAGGCATTACTAATTGCTACGCAAAGTAATCCCCGCTTGCTGTTGGTGAAGTCTGCCCTGCTGGAGCCAGGCGGGTCATCTCCTGAACTGAGAGGTAGTCGATGACTGTCGAGACGCGCCCGTCAGAAACCGCGACGGCGCAGGACCAAATGCAGTAGCAGCTCAGCCTCGGCACTGCCGCTGCGCGGAACCTCGCCACCACCACCAAGTCCGAACCCCAGATGCAGGGGATCAGCTCGCGTTGGCTGCTGCGGAAGCTGCCGTGGGTCAACGTCCCGGGTGGTGCCTACCGGGTCAACCGGCGCCTGACGTTCACGGTCGGGGACGGAAAGGTGACGTTCGAGAAGAACGGATCCAAGGTTCGTGTCATCCCGCAGGAGCTGGCCGAACTGCCCTTGCTGCAAGGATTCGACGACGGCCCGGCATTGGGTGCGCTGGCCGACAAGTTCGTCCAGAAGGAGTTCGACCCCGGCCAGGTGATTGTGGAGGAGGGCCGTAAGGCCGATCACGTCTACCTGATCGTGCACGGCAGGGTGAACGAGGTCAGGCCCGCGAAGTACGAAGGCGAGTCCATCGTGGGCCGGCTGTCGGACGGCGACAGCTTCGGCGGCAACGTGCTGGCGGGGGCGGACAACAAGTGGGACTTCACGGCACGCGCGGTGACCGCGACCACCGTCCTGGCATTGCCGCACAGTGCGTACAAGGCGGTCGCCGGCCAGCACGAGGCGTTGCAGTCGCACGTCCTGAGGCGCAGCGCCGACGCGCAGAAGCCGACGAACAAGGCCGGCGAGGCAGCCATCGAGCTCCTGTCCGGCCACCAGGGCGAGCCGATCCTGCCGGCCACGTTCGCGGACTATGAACTTCAACCGCGTGAGTACGAGTTGAGTGTGGCGCAGACGGTGCTGAAGGTGCACAGCCGGGTCGCCGACCTCTACAACCAGCCGATGAACCAGACGCAGCAGCAGTTGCGCCTCACCATCGAGGCGCTGCGCGAGCGGCAGGAGAAGGAGATGGTCAACAATCCCGAGTTCGGGCTGCTCCACAACGCCGACTTCGACCAGCGCATCCCGACCAACTCCGGCCCGCCCACCCCGGACGACCTCGACGATCTGCTGAGCATGCGCCGCGGTACCAAGTACATCTTCGCCCACCCGCGTGCCATCGCCGCCTTCGGCAAGGAGTGCAACAAGCGGGGCATCTCCATCAGCAGCGCCGACGTCGACGGTCACCACATTCCCGCGTGGCGGGGCGTGCCGATCCTGCCGTGCGGCAAGATCCCGATCTCGGATCACCAGACCTCGTCGATCATCGCCATGCGTACGGGCGAGGACAACGAGGGCGTCATCGGCCTCTATCAGACCGGTCTGCCCGACGAGGTCGAGCCCGGACTCAACGTCCGGTTCATGGGGATCGACGAGAAGGCGATCATCTCCTACCTCGTCAGCACCTACTACTCGGCCGCTGTCCTGGTCCCGGACGCGATCGGCATTCTCGAAAACGTCGAGGTACGACCGCGTGACTGAGAACCGGGTCGGGCGAACGAAGAAGGGCTGAGACGATGTCGTTGCTGTCCAGGGTGTTCGCCGCCCCCACCACTCATGAGATGGCGGGCCTGGTGAGCACCTTGCGGTCCGACCCGGCACCGCCCAGGGAACAGGATCTGCCCGACCCGCTGCCGGACCCGACGGCCGCGCGGCCCGCACTCTCGACGCTGCGGACGACGGCGTGCCTCCCCGGCGGCCCGACCGGCCTGGGCACATCAGCGGCCAGGGCACTCCTTCCGCCGCTGACGGGTCATGACCGGTCCACGCCGCCCCCCGCAGTCCGGCCTCGCGCCGGTGACCCGATTCCGGGCCTGTACTGCCCGCCCGCCGTGCCGGCCGATCCCTCCAAGATCGCCGAGGTGGACCGGCGACTCGAAGCCTGGGCCCAAGAGCTCAGCCTGTTTCCCCCTGAATGGGCCGGAGACTTCGCCGGCTTCCAGGTCGGCCGCGCGGTCGTCCTCCAACACCCGGCAGCAGCCGACCTGGAGCGCCTCGTCGTCGCGGGCAAACTGCTGGTCGCGGAGAACGTCGTCGACGACTGCTACTGCGAGGACTACGGCGGATCCCCCATCGGCCTGGGCAGTCGGCTCGTCATCGCGCAGAGCGCTCTGGATCCCCTGCACACCGCAGACGGCTACCAGCAGCAGTGGCACGAGGGGCTGGACACGGATGCTCCGCTGCGCTCCTACGCCGATGCGATCCGCGCCTTCCGGGACATCGCCACTCCCAGCCAGGTCACCCGGTTCATCCACGACGTCGCGCGACTGCACCTGGGGTACCTCGCCGAGGGCGCCTGGGCGCAGACCCGCACCACCCCACCGGTGTGGCAGTACCTGGTGATGAGGCAGTTCAACAACTTCCGCCCCTGCCTGTCCATCGTGGACGCCGTGGACGGCTACGAACTGCCCGAGCCGCTCTACTCCCGGCCCGAGGTCCAGCGCGTCACCGCGCTGGCCTGCAACGCCACCACGCTCGTCAACGACCTGTACTCCTTCACCAAAGAGATGGCCATCGACGAGCATCACCTGAACCTCCCGACGGTGATCGCCGCCGAGGAGCGTCGCGGCATCAAGGACGCATACCTGAAGGCCATCGACATCCACAACGAGATCATGCATGCCTTCGAGGACGAATCCCTCGTCCTGGCCGCCGAGAACCCGGGCCTGGCCCGCTATACCACCGGCCTCGCCGCCTGGGTCGCCGGCAACCACGAATGGCACCACACGAACACTCATCGCTACTCCCTGCCCAACTACTGGTGAGAGAAGACATCCGTATGACCACCGCAACGCGCCGCGCGGGCGCGACAGAAGCCCCGGCCATCAGCCACTACCAGGAGTCCGTGGCCGACTACTGGAACCGCGAGAAGAACCCCGTCAACCTCCGGCTGGGCGAGGTCGACGGCTTCTACCACCACCATTACGGCATCGGCGACGTCGACTGGTCCGTCCTGCAAGGTCCCCAGCACACTCGCGACGAGCGCGTCATCGCCGAACTGCACCGCCTGGAGAGCGCCCAGGCCGACTTCCTCGCCGACCACCTCGGTGCCATCACCGCCGACGACCGGCTCCTGGACTCGGGCTGCGGCCGAGGCGGTGGCAGCCTGGTTGCCAACAAGCGGTTCAACTGCAACGTCGACGGGATCTCCATCTCCGAGACCCAGGTGGCCTTCGCCACCGCACAGGCCAAGAAGCACGGCGTGGGCGACAAAGTGCGGTTCCATCTCAAGAACATGCTCGACACCGGCTTCGACACCGGTTCGTTCCGCGCCATCTGGAACAACGAGTCCACGATGTACGTCGACCTGTCGACGCTGTTCGCCGAGTACGCCCGCCTCCTCGCACGCGGCGGAAGGTACGTCACCATCACCGGCTGCTACAACGATACGTACGGGCTGCCATCCCGCGAGGTCTCGACGATCAACGCCCACTACATCTGCGACATCCATCCCCGCTCCGCCTACTTCAAAGAGATGGCGAACAACCGACTCGTGCCGATCGGCGTGGTGGACCTCACCGCGGCCACCATCCCGTACTGGGAGTTGCGTGCCCAGTCCTCCCTGGGCACCGGCATCGAGGACTCCTTTCTGACCGCGTACAAGAACGGCAGTTTCCAGTACCTGCTGATCGCCGCCGACCGGATCTGACCCGACGACCGTATGCGGGACGCACCCCGCACACTTGGGCACGCGTCCCGCAGCGCCCCGTCGACGGGCCCTCACGCTCACAGGAGAGTGTGCCCCCATGGATCCCGAACCGGCACAGTGGATAACGGACTTGCTCGCCAAGAGGAAGCACAGCGACATCGTCGGCGGCTCCTGCGGCACGGCCTCCGACGGGGATGCCACGAACAGCGACCTCCCCGATGAACCTGAGCCGGCTGACTGCTTTCTCGACAACGCAGCCACCGAACGTTCTCGCCGCCTGCCCACCCGGCCGGTCGGCAACGCAGCACCCCATGGGGGCTGACGACCCGCACGCCGTCCTCCGGACGAAGACCTGATCCTCGGGCGGAGGTCGGAGGGCCAGGTATCGCCGCACAGGACAGCACGTCGTTCCGCGGGAGCCCCCGGGGAACACCAACGGGACGCCGCGTAGCCCAAGAATGCCTTCGGCCTCCGTGCGAGAACGCTTCCGCGCCTGCGCGGGCCCGGTACAGAATCGACGCCTCCATCGTGTCCGCCGCGCTTGGCTCACCGGAGGCCGGTGGCGGATCGGCAACCGGGCCGCCTGCCGAATGCCCGGCCTCGACGACTACCCGAGCATGCGCCTGCACTCGGCCGACGGCGAACCCGCCTACGCCATGCCGGAGATCGCCCGGCGGCGCGAGGAGCGGCGGGGGTGGAGGAGCGCCGGGACCGTCAGGGCACCAAGGGGTGGCGGTGGGGCGGTGGGAGACAGACGGGAGACCAGGGCCGTCACCGCGGTCTCGGCGATCGTCGCGGGGTGCAGGGTCACGGTGCTCACCGGTGGATCATTCTCGGCGTACGCCTGGTCCTCGCTGGCGCAGACGAGGAGAAGGTCGTCGGGGATCCGCAGGCCGTGGCGAGCCGCTGCGGCCAGGACCTGGCGACCGCCGGGGTCGTAGACCGTGTAGACCGCGTCGCAGGCGCGGGCGGCGAAGACGGCGTCGAAGCCGTGGCCCGAGGTGTCGTACGGGTCGAAGGTGAGGACCAGTGGAGTACGGGCGTGTTCGTGGCACCACTGCTGGTAGGAGTGGGTCACGGTCCGGGTGTAGTGCTCGTCGCCGTATCCGGCGTGCAGGGCGATCCGTTGGGCGCCCGAGGCGGTCAGGTGGCCGAGGACCTCGCGGGTGGTGGCGATGTGGTCGTTGTCCACCCAGATGTCCCCGGGCCTCGGATCGACGGGGCGGCCGTCGAAGACGAGCGGGATGCCCCGGGCGCGCAGCGCACGCAGTACCGGGTCGTGCGTGGGGCTGTCGAGGAGCAGCATGCCGTCCACGGTGAGAGTGTGCCAGGGCGTCTCGGCCCCGCAGGTGGCGGGGAGGATCGTCAGGGCGTAGCCGTGGGCGTGCGCGGTGGCCGTGGCAGCAGTGAGGAGTTGGGCGAAGTACGGGACATCGAGGAAGTTCCAGGCCGATCCGGCATAGGTGGTGACGGCCACGCCCAGGGTCTTCCCGGCCCGCGGGGCTCGCTGTGCGCCGTAGCCGAGCGCGATGGCCACCTCGCGGACCCGGCGGCGCGTGGAGTCGGCGAGCCGGCCTGTTCCGTTGAGAGCGTGCGAGACGGTGGCGGTGGAGACCTCTGCGGCGCGTGCCACATCTGCGAGAGTAGGCCCTGACATGGCGTCATCCTACGGATTCCGTCGCTCCGGACGGGTTCTGGTTACGGCGTTAATCAATGAGGGTCCGGCCACAGCGAATGCAGCCCAACCCTTGGAGTGGCCATGACTTCTTCTCTCGCCCGGCGGACCGTGCTCGCCGCGGGCGCGGCCGGACTGGTGGGTGCGGCGGCCGGCCCCGCGGCCGCCGCACAGCGGAGTGCCGCAGCCCTGATCGTCCACAACGCACAGGTGTTCACCGGACTTCCCGGTGCCCGCCCCGCCGAGGCCGTGGCCGTCGCGAACGACGGCCGGATTCTCGCCACCGGCCGGGGCCGCGACCTGCGCCGCCTCGCCGGACGTGGCACCGAGGTCGTCGACGCGCGCGGGGCGACCGTGATGAGCGGCATCCACGACGGCCATGTGCACCCGCTCTCCGCGGGCGACCGCTCACTGCGCCCCTCCCTGGAGGGTGCCGAGACGACCGCCGAGGAACTCCTGGCGATCCTCACCGGATTTCTCCAGGACACGCCGGGCCAGGAACCCGAGGGCTGGCTGGTGGTCTCGGACTGGAACCCGATCGGTCTGCTGCCGCACGGCACCCTCCCTCACCACTCGCTGCTCGACGCCCTTCCCACGCGCCGCCCGGTCGCGCTCGTCGGGGGCGACGGCCACAACGTCTGGGTCAACGCCCGTGCTCTGGAGATCGCCGGCATCACGGCGGCGACCCCCAATCCTGTCGGCGGAAAGATCGTGAAGGGGCCGGACGGGCAGCCCAGCGGAGTACTCAAGGACGACGCCCAGCCGCTGGTGACCCGTCACATTCCGGAGCCCGGCGAGGCCGAACTGGTTGCGGCCTGCGCCCGGGTCCTGGCCCAGGCAGCGGCTTGCGGCGTGACGACCATGATGGACGCGATGGTCGGGCAGAACGAGTTGACGCTTTATCAGGCCCTCGCGGACGCAGGGTCGTTGCCGCAGCGGATCGTCCCCGCGATCAGGATCGACGCAGACCTGGCGAAGGACCCGGAAGCCGCCCTTGCCCATGCGCGCGGGCTGCGGCACTCCTTCCGTGACGTACCCGGGCTGCGGTTCGGGACGGTCAAGGTGTTCCTCGACGGGGTGATCGAGTACCCGGCGCAGACGGCGGCGCTTCTGGCGCCGTATCTGGACGGTTCCGGACACCCGACGGACAACCGCGGCGAGCTGTACGCCACGGGACAGGAATACGGGCGGCTGACCGCGGCCTTCAACCGGGCCGGCTGGCAGATGCACGCCCATGGGCTCGGCGATCGCGCGGTGCGTACGGCGCTCGACGGGTACGCGTACGCCCGGCGCGCGACCGGGTCGCGCGGTGCCCGGAACACCATCGCTCACCTCCAACTGGTGGACCCGGCGGATCTGGGACGGTTCGCCGCACTGGACGTGGTGGCCTGCATGCAACTCCAGTGGGCCGAACAGGACACGTGGACGATGGAGGCGCTTCTGCCGTACATCGGGCCCGAGCGGCACCGATGGATGTACCCTGCCCGCTCCCTGGAGCGGCACGGGGCCCGGCTGTCGGGCGGTTCGGACTGGCCGGTGGACCCGCTCCAGGTGTGGAACCAGATCCGTACGGCGATCGACCGCACAGGCGCGGAGGGCGAGGGGCCGCTCTACCGGGAGCTGGAGGGGTTGAGCCGTACGTCGGCGCTGCGGATGCACACGCACGGCACGGCATGGCAGCTGCGCATGGACCGGCTCACGGGAACCGTCCGCCCCGGGCTGGCGGCGGATCTGATCGTTCTCGACCGTGATGTGACGAAATGCCCTGTGGCCGACATCAGCGACACTCGCGTCGAGCTGACGCTGGTGGGCGGCAGGGTCGTCCACGACGCGCACTCGTCGGCGGGACGGGCCGCGGCCGCGCGACTCGACCGGGCCACCGCCGCGCCGCGCCCGTCGGCGCACGCGGCGGTGCACGGCGGACGGCACCGCGCCTGCGGCCATGGCGACGACCGGCCGTAGCGATCCGACCCCGCGTCCCCGGCCGAACGTGCCGGTGGGGCGGCACGGACCTGACCGGCGCCTCCACGCCCGGGCGCTCGCCCGTCATGGAGAGGGACACCTGGGGCAGCGTGCGCAGTCTCAGCGCCAGCGCTCGTGACGGATGTCCGCGGAGGCGTCGGTGAGCTTCGCGATCGAGCGACGGGCAGCGTTGACGGTGACGGTCCGGCGGGCGATACGGGCGAGCGGGAGGTCACTGGCCGAGTCGGTGTACAGGACCGCTTCCTCGGGGGCGAACCCCAGTGCTCGGACGGCATCGACCTTTGCTTCGCCCACGTTGTGCGCGACGAGTCGAGGCCCTCGTGGGGTGAAGTCGAGCCGGGAAGCGGCCAAGGGGATGTCATGCAAGCCGACGCCGTCCAGAAACGCACGCGCGAGGTTCTCCTCCGAGGCTGTCGCCACGACTGTCGGACCCTCGTCGAGGGCGCGTCGGCACCTCGTCACGGCCTGCCCGACCGCTGTCCGGGCCGCCATGGTCCGGCCCGTCACGTCGGCCAGTTCCGCGTACTGGCCGCGGGTCAGTCCGCGCAGCGCCAAGGCCACGATCGCCCGGTTCATCGCGGGCCTCAGCGCGCCGTCGGGTGGCGCGGCCGAGGCGAGCAAGAACGGTGGGATCGCGGCGGCGAACCGGAGAGGACGAGCTGCCAGACGGGCCCTGACCAGTGACGACATAGTGTCGTCGCTGGTCAGGACGCCGTCGAGGTCGAAGATCGAGGTGATGTTCTCGGTCGGGTTCACTGTGGGAGGGTGTCGGCTTTCGTCTCGACGAGAAGGTCTGCGGCAGCGAGCGCGCCCACCTCGACGACCGCCGTGACAGGGAAGACGTCGCGGAAGCCGTCGCCGTGGACAGCGCTCATCGAGGAACGGCGCTCATCGAGTCGGAGCCGGCGTCGATACGGCCGGAGATCCCGCGTGCCCGCGCTGCTGCGTCGGCACTCCCGGCGGCCCCGTCGGCGGACCCGGCCGTCGTGTTGGTGGCGAAGATCTGGTTCCCGGCGCGGACGGCCCGGGAGTACCCGGGCACGGGCTCGCGGGAGGACCCCGGGGAGATGTTCCCGCGCGGGGACCGGGGTCGCTCGGCTCCGGAGGAGAGCCGGAGTCGTCCCGCACTCCCGTACGGGGCGGCTGCGGTGGTTCGTCCGGTCATGGAAGGCCGGTCGCAGCGTCTCGATCTTGTCATGACGCGCCGCCGCTCCGATTGCCCGAACGTGTGGAAAGTTGACTGTTTCTGTCGGTGATGGTGAACGCGGTGCCAGGAGGGAGTCAAGAAGAGGCCCAGCGGAGGCGTCGATGGATCGACCGCACGACCACGACCGCGGCGGAACGGCTGGATTCCTCACGCTGCTCCTCGGGAGGGGCCCCGCCATGCCGGAGGTGGGGGATCCGCCGACGCCGAATGAAGCGGTCGGCCGCCCTGTCCTCGGGTCGCGACGGTTCTTCGGGCCACGACTGTTCTTCAGGCGACGACGATGTTGTCGCCCGCCGCGTCGAGGGCGTCGCTCAGGTCGTCCGGGCAAGGGCTGTCGGTGATGAGGGTGTCGAAGCCGTCGAGATCGCAGACGCGGTGGGCGGCCGTGCGTCCGAACTTGCTCGAATCGGCGAGTACGTAGCGGTGGGACGCGTTGGCGAGCATGGTGCGCTTCGTTGCGACTTCGTCGAGGTGGAAGTCGGTCAGGCCGTAGGAGGCGATGCCCCCGGAGCCCAGGAAGACCGCGTCCGCGCGCAGGTTGTCGAAGAACTCGACGGTCTGGGCGTTGGAGCAGGCCAGATCGCCGCCGCGGAGCCGACCGCCGCTGACCAGGACCTCGACGCGCGGGCGGGAGCTGACTTCGGCGGCCACGAGCAGGGACGGGGTGGCGATGACGCCGACGTGGTCGGCGGGCAGGGCGCGGGCCACCTCCAGGGCCGTGGTGCCGACGTCGATGACCACCGTCTGGTTGGGTTCGATCAGGGCCGCCGCGGCTCGGCCGATGGCCTGCTTCTCGGTGAGGAAGGCGCCCCTGCGCTCATTGAAGGATGCCTCCTCCCCGACGGGGGACTGGACGGCGGTGGCTCCTCCGTGGACGCGCGCCAGCTCGCCGCGGCGCTCGAGGAGGGCGAGGTCCCTGCGGATCGTCTCGTGGGAGACGCTCAGCAGGCTGGTCAGGTCGTCCGTCGTGATGAACTTGAGTCGAGCTACCTCGGCGACGATCCTGCGGTGACGCTCGGCTGCCAGCACGTCCGGCCCTCTCTGATTGACTGTTTCTGTGGAACCCTGACTGCATTCTAGGGCTCATGTGATGTCCGGAACGCATCGCCGACGGCCTCAAAATTCGGTTTTCTCTGCAGCTCAAGGCGGTTTCTGCTAAACGATCAGCGGCGGCTCCCCAGGTCGGGAGCGTGGACCCTTGACGGCAAACGGGCAAGGGTCCACACTCTCAGCAGTCAATAGTCCACACAAACGGTCACAAGGGACTGCTGACAGGCATCGAGGTGGCGCGGACCGCGCGCCCTCGCAGCCGTCCCCGTGGAAGAGCTCCAGCGCATCCCTGTGGGGCGCGCGCCTTGATGCCGACCGCATCCGGTTCTTCCACCACCCACTGGCTTCCGCGGCGACGGCGGGGCACTCTGAAGCAGGGAACGAGGTCATGGCCAAATCAGAAGCAGGTGCTCAGGCGCCAAGAACGGCTGAGGTGCAGCAGGGCGAGCCGACCCCGGTGATGGCGCGGGAGCTGGGCTGGTACGCCTCGTTCTCCGTGGCGTTCGGGTTCGTGTCGATCGCGACAGGGATCTTCACGGCCTACGGCTCGGTGCTCGCCACCTCGGGCCCGCGCGGCATCTGGGCCTGGCCGATCTCCGTGGTGGGCCAGCTCTGCATCGCCCTCGTCTTCGGAGCGCTGGCGGCGCGCATCCCGATCAGCGGCTACTCCTACCAGTGGGTGTCGCGGATCGTCGGGCCCGTGTGGGGCTGGATCATGGGCTGGATCTCGTTCGCCTTCCTCGGGGTCGTCGTGGTCGCCGTGGACTACACGATCGCCTCCACGATTCTCCCCGAGCTGTTCCAGTACGTCGGCACGACACAGAACGCCTGGGTCATCACGGCCGGCGTGGTGCTGCTGCAGGCCCTGCTGGTCGCCGCGTCCACGCGCGTCACGCACAAGGTCAACAGCGCGGCGGTGACAGCGCAGCTCATCGGCATGATCACGCTGACGGTGCTGCTGTTCGCAGTGGGCTACTTCACCGGCAAGCTCGACTTCGCCAACCTGTTCGACACCGGGACGATCCCGGAGAGCGGCTACTACGCTCTGGGCGGCGCCACCGACGCCGGCCCCTTCGCCATGGCGTTCCTCCTCGGCGCGTTCACCATCGTCGGATTCGAGTCCGCGGCGAACCTGGCGGAGGAGACCAAGAACCCCGCCCGCGTCATCCCCAAGGCGATGGTCCAGGCCGTCCTGTCCCTGGGTGTCCTCGGCTTCCTCTTCCTGGTCGCCGTGACCGCCGCCGTCGGCCAGGTCGACGGCGCCGCCGAGTCGGCCACCCCGGTGGCCACCGTGATCACCGCCGTGCTCGGGTCCGTGGTGGGCAAGGCTCTCCTGGTCCTCGTCGTGGTCTCGATCTTCTCCTGCGGACTGGTGATCACCCTCAGCGGAACCCGCCTCGTCTACGCGATGTCCAGGGACGAGCGCTTCCCCGGATGGCGCCTGCTCAAGCGCATCCACCCCCGGACGGCGACACCGCTGAACGCCACCGTGTTCATGATGCTCATCGCGCAGATCGTCCTCGCGGTCTTCTCCCGTTCCACCGACGCCCTGTTCCAGCTGTTCTCCGCCGCCACCCTGCTGCCCGCCGTCATCTACGCCGGCACGGTCGCGATGTACGCGGCCAAGCGCTCCTCCCTGCCGCCGTCGCGCGGCTTCTCCCTGGGGCGCTGGGAGGTCCCGGTCCTGATTCTGGCCGCGGTCTGGCTGGTGTACGAGCTGCTCATCTTCCGGGACGCTTCCTTCCGCGGTCCCTGGGCCTACGTCCTGGTGCTGTGCGGGATCGGCGCCGTCTACCTGGCGGCGCTCCTCGTCCGGCGCGGACGCGCCGCCCTGACCATGCCGGACATGGCCGACGTCGACCGTGCCCTGGACAGCGCCGGCGCACCCGCCGCGGCCGACACGGAAGGGGCCCTGCGATGACCACGATCCTCGCCATCGACCAGGGCACCTCGGGCACCAAAGCCATCGTCGTCGACGCCGAGGACGGAACGGTCGCCATAGCCGAGGAGACCATCCGCCCCGCCTACCTGCCCGGAGGAGGCGTCGAACAGAACCCGCACGAACTGCTCGACTCCGTCCTCACCGCCGGCCGCCGGGCCATGAGCATGGCCGGCCGGCCCATCGACGGCGTGGCCCTGGCCAACCAGGGAGAGACCGTCCTGGCCTGGGACGAGGCCACGGGAACGCCGCTGTCCCCGGCGATCGTCTGGCAGGACAGCCGTGCGGAGAGCATCTGCGCCGAGCTGGCCGAGCACCGCGAGGACATCGCGCGGCGTACCGGTCTCGTTCTCGACCCCTACTTCTCCGCGCCCAAGATGGCGTGGCTGCGCCGCAACCTCACCCGTGACGGGGTGGTGACCACCACCGACACCTGGCTCGTGCACCACCTGACGGGCGAGTTCGTCACCGACGCCTCCACCGCCAGCCGTTCGCTGATCTTCGACCTGGACGGCGCGGCGTGGGACGGGCATCTCGCCGATCTGTTCTCCCTCGGCGACGAGCGGCTGCCGCGCATCGTCGGCAGCGACGAGGTGGTCGGCACCACGCGCGCGTTCGGACAGGAGACGCCGGTCGCCGGCCTGATCGTCGACCAGCAGGCCGCTCTGGTCGCCGAGGCATGCCTGGAGCAGGGCACGGCCAAGTGCACCTACGGCACGGGCGCGTTCCTGCTGGCGAACACGGGACCGGTCCCCGTGCGCTCCAGCGCGGGCCTGACGACGTCGGTGGCCTGGCAGGCCGCGGGGCAGACCCGGTACTGCCTGGACGGTCAGGTCTACACCGTGGCCTCGGCCGTGCGCTGGCTGCAGGACCTCGGCCTTCTCCAGTCCGCCACCGACCTCGACGCGCTGGTCGCGGAGGACAGCGAGGGCGTCGTATGCGTCCCGGCGTTCGCCGGACTCGCCGCTCCGTGGTGGGCTTCCGAGGCCACGGCCTCCCTCACCGGCCTGACCCTGGCCACCCGCCGTGAACACCTCATCCTGGCCGTACTCCAGGGCATAGCCGCCCAGGTCACCGAGCTGACGGCCCTCGTCGGCCGCGACCTCGGCCGACCCCTGGACCGGCTGCGCGCCGACGGCGGACTGACCAACTCCGCCGCCCTCATGCAGGCCCAGGCCGACATCGCCCAGCTCCCCGTCGACATCTACCCCAACGCGCACGCCACCCCCCTCGGCGCCGCCGCGCTCGCCCGCTGCGCGCTCGACCCCGCCATCAGCCTCGAAGAGGCCGTCGGCGACTGGCAGCCGACGGCCGTCTACGAACCCCGCTGGTCCGAGGACCGGGCCCAGGAGTTCCGCACCACATGGGCACAGGCCGCCGCTGCCTGCGCCACCAAGGGAGACCACTCATGACCCCCACCCCCCACCGTTCTCACCCCGAAGTCTTCGACATCGTGGTGATCGGAGGAGGCATCGTCGGCTCGGCCATCGCGCGCGAACTGTCGGGCCACGACGTCTCCGTGGCGCTGCTCGAAGCCCGCGACGACGTCGGAGACGGAACCAGCAAGGCCAACACCGCCATCCTGCACACGGGCTTCGACGCGAAACCGGGCACGCTGGAGTCCCGGCTCGTGGCTCGCGGCTACCACCTGCTGAGCGACTACGCCAAGGCCACCGGCATCCCCGTCGAGCACACCGGCGCCGTGCTGGTGGCCTGGAACCAGGAAGAGCTCGACGCCCTGCCCGCCCTGAAGGAGAAGGCCGAGGCCAACGGATACGAGCACTGCCGCATCGTCGACGCGGACGAGGTGTACCGGGTCCTGCCCGACCTCGGCGAGGGGGTGCTCGGCGGCCTGACCGTTCCCGACGAGTCCATCATCTGCACCTGGACCACCAACCTCGCCCTGGCCACGGACGCCAGGCAACGCGGGACGACGATCCTGCTCGAACACGCCGTGACCGGCATCGATGTGGGCGACGACACGACGACGCTGCACACCGCCCAGGGCGACGTGCGGGCGCGCTGGGTCGTCAACGCGGCAGGCCTCGGCGCCGACACGATCGACCGGTTCTTCGGCCACGACCGCTTCACCGTCACCCCCCGCCGCGGCGAGCTGTTCGTGTTCGACAAGCTGGCACGGCCCAAGGCCGGCAAGATCGTCCTGCCGGTGCCCTCCTCCCGCGGCAAGGGCGTGCTCATCTCCCCGACGATCTACGGCAACGTCATGCTCGGCCCCACCGCCGAGGACCTCACCGACCGCACCGACACCGCCACGTCCGAGGACGGCTACGACTTCCTCCTCAGCAAGGGCGCGCGGCTCATGCCGAGCCTGCTCACCGAGGAGGTCACCGCCAGCTACGCCGGACTGCGCGCCGCGATCGACCGCAACGACTACCTCATCGAAGCCACCCCCGAACAGCGGTACCTCCTCGTGGGTGGCATCCGCTCCACCGGCCTGACGGCCGGCATCGCCATCGCCGAGCACGTCACCGGGCTCCTGGCGGAAGCCGGTCTCGGACTCCGTGGCCGCAGCGACCTGCCTGCCCCGCCCCGGATGCCGAACATCGGCGAAGCCACCACACGCCCCTATCAGGACGCCGACCTCATCGCCGAGGACGCCGCCTACGGCACCATCGTCTGCTTCTGCGAACGCGTCACCGAGGGCGAGATCCGAGACGCCTGCCACGCCCCGGTGCCCGCGCGCAGTCTGGAAGGGCTGCGCCGACGCACCCGGGCCATGAACGGCCGCTGCCAGGGCTTCTTCTGCGGCGCTGCCGTCGCCGCCCTGCGTACCCGGCACCAGACCAACGACGGCTGCTGCAACCAGCACAAGGACAACCGATGACCCACCAGCTGCCCCTCATCGAGCCCGATGTCCTCATCATCGGAGGCGGTCCCGCAGGGCTCACCGCAGCCGCCGAACTCGTCGACCGCGGTGCCGGGCAGGTCCTGGTCGTCGACCGGGAGAAGCAGGCCGGCGGCATTCCCCGGCACAGCGACCACACCGGATACGGCCTGCGAGACCTGCGCCGCGTGATGACCGGCCCCGCCTACGCCCGTCACCTGACCGACCGGGCCGCACGGTCCGGGGCGGAGATCCGCACCAGCACCATGGTCACCGGCTGGTCCGACCAGCGCACCGTCGACGTCACCAGCCCCGAGGGCCGCTACCAGATCCGTGCCCGGGCCATCGTCCTGGCGACCGGCGGCCGCGAACGGCCCCGCACCGCACGCCGCATCCCCGGAGACCGCCCCCACGGGGTCTACACCACCGGGCAACTCCAAAACCTCGTCCACCTCCACCACCAGCCCGTCGGCAAGCGGGCCGTCATCGTCGGTGGCGAACTGGTCAGCTGGTCCGCGGCCATGACCCTCCGCGAAGCCGGCTGCACCCCCGCGCTCATGATCAGCAAGTACCCGAAGGCGGAGTCCTACAGCGCCTTCAACGCCGCGGGCCGCACCGTTCTCCGCGTTCCGGTCGCCACCCGCTGCCGTGTCACCCAGGTCCTGGGCAAGGGCCGCTGCGAGGCTGTCGAGATCGAGCACCTCGACACGGGCAGGCGCCGAACCGTCGAATGCGACACCGTCGTCTTCACCGGCGACTGGATCCCCGACCACGAACTCGTGCGTTCCGCGGGCATCACCCTCGACGAAAGCACCCTCGGCCCCCTCACGGACACCGCGCTGCGCACCAGCCGGCCCGGAGTCTTCGCCGCCGGCAACATGCTCCACCCCGTCGACACCGCCGACGTGGCCGCCCTCGACGGCAAGCACGTCGCCCAGCAGGTCATCAACCACCTGGACGGAAGGCGCGAGCCGACCGAGGGGGTCCGCCTGATCGCCGACGCCCCGTTCCGCTGGATCGCACCGCAGATCCTCCGCCCCGGCGACCCGGCTCCGGCCCGGGACCGGCTCCTGCTCTGGACGGACGAGTTCGTCCGCTTCCCGAAGGTGACGGTCCGTCAGGACGGCCGCGTCGTCACCCGCCGCACCCTCGCCTGGCCTGCGGCCCCCGGCCGGGTCTTCCGTATCCCGTCCTCGGTCCTCGACGGGATCTCCCGCACCGGAGGCCCCGTCCACATCACCATGTAGCCTGTCGCGCCACGAGTCCGCGATGGTGCCCCGCATCCGCCGGCCACCGTCGCGGACTCGCTCCGCCTCAGGAGCGTGAGACCTTTTCCCGCGCCCTGCGGGGGGTGTGCCTCCCGACGCGACGTCATGCCCCCTGTCCGACCCCGAGCACTCGTACAGCGGGAACACCTGGTTCTCGCTGGGCCCGCCGCTCCTCATCGATATCGGCATCGCGGTCGTTGGAGTGGTCACCATGCTCGTATGGCGCCTGTTCTCCGCCACCTCCCGGGCGGAACGCCCAAGCGTGGCCGAGCCGGAGTCCCCCGTGCCATCGTGGTGCCGCACGCAACCGCCCCCGCCTCCACGGCCGTTGCTCACGACGGAATGGATGCATGACGCCAACGGTGGGAACCGC
Organism: Streptomyces sp. NPDC002476; assembly: GCF_042889785.1. NCBI lineage: Bacteria > Bacillati > Actinomycetota > Actinomycetes > Kitasatosporales > Streptomycetaceae > Streptomyces > Streptomyces sp. NPDC002476. The sequence continues at coordinate 121,098 of NZ_JBIARH010000008.1, forward strand.
CGCTCGGTGGGGTCGTCACCGGGCTGCCGGGCCCCGGTGACGACCGTGGCGGCCGATGCGGTCAGCCACCTGCTTCCGGAAGCGGGGATCCGCGCCATCGGCGCGACGGAAACGGTCTGACGGCCAAGGTGACCACGGCTGACCGGCGAAGGTCAGCCGGACGAAAGAAGCCTCAGCCCATCCACTCGGGCAGGCAACGTCAAGCCTGGCCATGCGCCATCAGGGCTGTGTGAGGCAACGCCAGTACACCGCCCGGACCGGCGAACTCCGCGGACAACGACTCAAAGTGGCTTTTGACCTCGGCGATGACCACCGGGTCCTGACTCGTCACAATCTGGCCGATCGTCGCCACTCCGGCGGCCGGTCCGTGCCACCACTCCTCCAGTGTCGTCCGGTGGTCCCAGGTCAAGGTGTCGCAGAGGACCTCCGTCAGACCCGCCTCACCGAGCAACGCGGCGAAGCCCTGCTCAGTACGGGGGAAGTCGTCCTCGGGAGCAAGAGCCGGCAGGTGAGCTGGACGGGTGATGCCTGCCGCCTGGACCGCCCTACCCAGCAGGGCCTGCCCGGCGGCCGTGGGAACCGCCCAGATGGTGACGGCTATCCGCCCGCCAGGACGCATCACCCGTCGCAACTCCCTCAAGGCTTCCCGAGGCCGTCCGACATGGTTGAGAACGAAGTTTCCGACCACGGCATCGAACTCGTCGTCGGCGAACGGCAAGCAGGGCAGAGCAGCAAGCCGCACGTCAGCTTCCGGAGCCGCCAGCGCGGCCCGGGCGACCATGCCGGGTTCGGCATCCACCGCCGTCACCTTCGCGCCCCGCTCACATGCAACTGCGGCGGCGGTGCCCGTGCCCGTCCCCACATCGAGGACCCGTACACCCTCCCTGACCCCGGCAGTGTCGAGGAGCCCAGGCACCGGATAGGCGCAGAGTTTGGCAAAACTCGCAGCATAGGCGTCAGCCTGCCCCGCCCACGCCCGCCGCTCGGACTCATCAAACGCCGTCTGCACTGCTCGTCCCCTCCCCGTAACAGCCACCGCCGCGACAACAAACCGGCGGACCCCGACGCTAACCCATAGATGATCAACAGCGACCGGGGATCAGAAGCACGCACTCACCGTCCTGCACGAGCGTGCCCCGCACGGGCGGCAAGGGCAGCCAGGACTGCCCGTGATGCTGCCTCGACGGCTCTCTCGTGGGCGCGCTGCCCGATGGAGGCTCGGACGCGACGTTCGAACCACCGGTGAAGGGCCACCGCCGTGCACGCTCGTGACAGCGCGCCCGAGAACGACGAGGCCAGGACCCCGGAGCAACAGGCGGAGCGGGGCGGGGAACGGCGGACTCCGCAGCCCGCGGGGCGTGGCGGCCGTACCCTCGACGCTCGATCCGTTCAGCGGTTGCAGCGCGGGGCGGGCAATGCTGCCGTGTCACGGCTGCTGGCTGCGCAGCGTCCGGCGCGGTCACCGGTCGGTCGGGGGCCGGCGGGCCCGCAGGGCCTCGGGGGCCCGGGGAATCGGGCGCCGGCTGGCCCCCCTGCTCAAGGGCAGACGTACGGCGGGTCTGCGCCGGACCGGCAGGAAGCCGTTCCCGGGACCTCGCCCGGCGCTGCCCCGGGGATGGGCGATTTCGGCGCGGAGGAGGGCGCGGCCCACGCCTCCGAAGCGCGCCCCGACGCCCCTCGTGCCGTCATGAGGCCGCCGAGCGACGAGAAGGCGGCGCGGCCGGATCGGCCGGCCGCGGAGCCCGTCCTGCCCGCACGGCTCCCGGACGGTGGTGCCGCGGCCGCCTCGGCCACCGCGGACGCGCGCAAGGGCGAACTGGAGTCGGCCCGTAAGGGAAAGCGGCCGGGCTCGTCGCTGCTGAAGGAACAACGCGCGGCGGACCCGAAGGCCACGGAGGGGGGCCGGGCGCGGCGGGGGGTGCAGGGGCCGGATCCGGACGGCGTACCGGCGCATGGCAGATCCCGAGGACAGCAGGGGGAAGGGCAGTCGGGGCAGGACCCCGGCAGGCCGGACAGGGGAGGCCAGGAGGGCGGAGGCGGCGACGGGGGCGGGGTCGGCTTCGTGGAGCTGGACGTGGAGCCGCTGCTGCCACCGCTGTGGGGGCAGTCACCGCAGGAGCACGAGGCGGAGGTGCAGGACTACAAGCAGGGGCTGGCGCGGGACCGGAGAGCCGGGAAGGAGAAGGTTGCCGCGTTCGTCAGCGGTCGCCGGGCGAGAGCGGGCCGACTGGCAGCGCTCGGGCCCCAGCTGACCGGGCAGGTCAATGGTGCCAAGGCGACGGCGCTGGCGGAGATCAGGTCCGCCGAGACCTCCGGTGCGGAGGCGGTGCGGGTGGCCGTGCGGCGTGCCAGGGCGAGCGTTCAGGCACAGGCGCGGGCAGCCCGTGGCCAGGTGGAGGCCCGTCACGCGGCGGCGGTCGCGGCGATGGGGACAGCGGTCTCGGGCGCGCGGACCGCGATGGACGGCGGAGCCCGTACGGCGGATCAGGCCGTCACCGGCAAGCAGAACGATCAGCTGTCGGCGCTCGGAGACCTCTACGCCCGTACGGAACAACGGATCCGGGACGCCGCCACGCACGCGGGGGACCTGGCGGTCGGCGAGGCCAGGAAGCGGGCCGAGCAGTACCGCGCCAAGATGATCCACCGCGATGACAATTTCTGGGACGGTCCGCTGACCGACAACCGCTGCAAGGCAAGGGCGGATGCCGCCAAGGCGGTCGGCGACGGGTACAAGGAGCAACTGCCCAAGGCTGCGGATGAGCCCATCGGCGACATACGAAAAGGCCGGCCGGACGCCGAGAACACGGTCCGCGAGATCTCCGACGACGTCCGCAAGAGTCTGGACTCGGTGCTGAAGCAGAGTCAGCAGGGCCTGGCCGATGCGCACCGACAGTCGGCCGGGAGTGCCGACGACGCCAAGGCGGGTGCGCTGCAGGGGATCGGCCGGGCGGTGAGTTCCGCAGAGGCGGGTCTGGCCCGGTTGGAGACGTCGCAACTGGCGGCGATCCGCGCGCAGGCGGCGCAGCAGCGGCAGGCCGCCGAACGCCAGGCCGCCGGTGTCAACGCCGCGATCGGCCAGAGCCTGGCTGCGGCGCGGGCAGGGCTGGACCGGAGCCTGCGGGAGTTCGTACGGATCCTCGGCACGGACGAGGCGCCCGATCCCGACCAGCTGGAAGAGGTGTTACGGGACACCGGCGACCGGATCGACGAGCGGTTGGAGGGGACGGCCGAAGGGCTGCGGGCGCGGGCCGCGCAGGCCGGGCAGTCGCTGGCGGCGCTGGGGGAACGTACGGCGTCGGGGATTTCGCAGACCTCCTCCGCCGCGGCGCGGTCCGCGCAGCAGACCGCGACGTCCACCGGGCAGACGCTGACCACCACCGCCACGCGGACGGCGAGTGGGCTGCGGCAGGTCCAGCAGTACTTCGCCGAGACCGCCAAGACCATGCGGAGCGGTCACGAGGACGCCAACAAGCAGGTACTGCAGGGGCTCGACAAGGCGTACACCGAACTCTCCGGCAAGTTCAAGGAGGGGGCGGACGGGCAGGTCGAGGCCGTCGCGGAAGGCCTGGAAAAAGCGGCCACGGGGACGGGGAAGGACGAGATCCATCCGAAGATCACCGAGGAGGCGGACAAGGCAGCCGCCAAGGTCAAGCCGCGCTGGGTGTCCGTCCTCGTCGTCGTCCTGGTCATCGTCGTCGTCATCGCCCTGACGCTGGTGCTCGGGCCCTTGATCATCGGGCCGATCGGGGCGCTGGCCGGGGCGATGGGGGCGAGTGCCGCCGCCGCGGGGGTGATCGGAACGGTCGTCGGCGGAGCCATCGTGGGGGCGGTGGCGGGGGCCGTGGGCCAAGTGGTGAGCAACGTCTGTTACGGCCTGCCGCCGCTGGAGGGGGTCGGGAAGGCGGCCCTCTTCGGGGCGATCGGCGGGGCGATCGGCGGCGGCGTGTCGGCGGCCGTCGCCAGGACCGCGCTGAGTACGGGGGTCCGCGTCGGTATCGAGATGACGGTCGAGGCGGGGGTCGAGGTCGGCCTCGGCGCCGCGGACGCCGCCATCACCGGCCAGAGCTACACCTTGCGGGACGCGCTGATCGGCGTGGCCACGTCGGTGGCGGTCACCGGCGTGATGGCTCATCCACGCGTGCGAGCCATGACCGAACGGGTCTCCACGAGCGTGACGGCCGGCCTGGGCAAGCTCGGCGTCGAAGTTCCCAAGCTCCCCACGGATGTCAAAACCCCCGACGTGCCCGACGCCCCCGACGTCAACGTCCCCAAGGCGCCCGGCGTCGATGTGCCCAACGCCCCGACCGGGCCCAGGCCGGACGGCTCAGGCCCGGCACCCGGCGGCACTCCCGGGGCCAAGCCCGATGTCGACGGTCCCGGTCCCAGGCCCGGCGGTGACGCCGGCGGCAGCCCGCAGCCGGGCCGCGGCCCCGGCGGTGCCACCTCCTGGGACGGCTCCAGCCTCGACCCCACCGGAGGCAAGGGCAGTGCGGACGGTCCCGTACGCCCTCGCGACGAGGCCGACATCGAAGCGGAACTCCGCAGAGTGCTCGGCCCGTTGGGCGACCGGGTCGATGTCAGGATCGACCCCGAACTGCCCGGCCGCACCGTCCGCGTCCACTACGACATCGACGACAACGGCCTGATCACCAACGTCCGCATGGCCGTCGGCCCCTCCGCCACCCCCACCGACATCCGCCTCCACGCCCCCACCGCCCGCACGATGATGCGCTACGGCGGCCTCTCCGGACGCGTGCGCCAACTCCTTCGCCAGGTGACCGAATGGGTCGGCATCCACGGCTCCCCGCCCGTCGGCTCGATGGCCTGGGAGGCCCGCCTCGAACTCCGCAAGCTCCCCGCCGTCATCGCCGACCGCGCCCGCGCCTACGCCGATGCCGACCCCGCCGCCCGCTCCGAACTCGAAGCCGAACTGAGCTTCCTCATCCAGCAGGTCAACACCCACGCCAACACCCTCAAGGAATGGAATCTGGACCCCGGGCGAGGCTATGTCGCCGCGGACAGCGAGGGGCTGAAGGCAGCCAGGAACCTCGGCTACACCGAAGCGGACCTGCCGGACGGTCATGTCTGGCGCCAGCCCAAGGACAGACCGCTGGAGCTCGTCCAGAACGATACCTCGACAAAGAAGCACTGGTTCATCCCGCCCACCGACGAGAATCCGCTCGGCAGCATCGTCGACCAGAAGCCGGAGACCGCCGCCAACCCCAAGCCGCGGTTCGATGCCGACCCGTCCATCACGCGGGAGGAGGCATTCGACAAGCTGGGCGGCAATGATGAGAGCAAGCCGTTGGGCAAGTTCATCAAGGTGCTCAAGGAGAATGGAGTCATCGGCTCGGAGGCCGATTTCATCGCGAAGATGCCGGATCCGGCGGGTCGCCTTTACGACGACGTGCGGCATGTCGCGAAAATAGACTTCGCGAAACAGCTGGCCGAAAAGGTCGAAAGTCACGCCGATCTTCTGCGTATCAGCAAGGAGCTGCACGGATCCGACCGCGGACCCCTGGGTGAGGCCTGGTACGAGAAGAATCACGCGCCCGACGGAAACTCCCAGGTCGTGATCGCCAAGGACGCCGTCGACGGTGTCACCCTGGAAAAACCTCGACGGCTCGACCTCGTCGAGGACGACACCATCGTGGAGATCAAGAACATCTCCAAGTACGACAAGGAAATAGAAAGTCAGCTCAATGACTTGATCAAGATACCCGGGAAAGATATATCGGTGGGTGGAGAAAGACGGTCGATCAATCTCGTACGGGTGGCTTTCCTGGATCCGCAGGGAGTGAACAGCAACGCGTCCTGGCTCTTCAAGTTCCTCAAGGCCAACGGAGAAGCGGATCTCGAACTCCAAGTGTTCAATGCCCGCGGGGATCCCCGGTTGCTCACCCCGGAGGACTGGAATTCCTTGGACTTCAGTACTGCGGCGGGGCGTGACTTCAAGGCATGGTTGGACGGCAGTACGGCCGAGGCAACGGGAGGCGGACAGTAGATGCTGGAACGGATCACGGTGGCGCTGGAGACCCCGGACGCGAGCGCGGCGGCTCACGCCCTGTGGGAGCACCGGCTGTGGGGCGACGCACAGGTGCCGCGTGAGGTCGACATCGACTCCCGGAGCGCACGCCCCTCACCGGACTGGATCGAGCGCTTCGCGGGCAAGGGGGACACCGTCGCTGCGTACTTCGACGAGAACGCCGAGCACCACCTCATCATGCGCGCCGACGGATACGTCGACGCCACCTTCGACTTCAAGGGCGGCCCGGCCGAGGTGATCGGGCTGCTGAGCGAGCTGCCCTTCCGCGTCGCGTCGTTCAAGACACTCCATGCGCAATGGCGCACCCGTGGCCCGCTGTTCTACCGGGCGCCCGGCTTCGGCGGACATCACCTCCGGCACGGCTGGGCCTGTGCCTTCCAGGGCTCCGGGCACCGCTCGCTGGTATCTCGCCGCTGGCTGGACCAGGACTGCTGGCGGCTGCACCACGGACCGAACGACACCACCCTCGTGCAGTTCCACGATCTGGACCTCGACGCGTCGGCCGCACTCCAGCAGGCGAAACCGGCACACCTGCGTATGGGCATCACGGACGAAGGGGGTTACTTGCAGGAGCCGTACGTCTACGACAAGGACATCCGTGGCTTCTACGACGCGGAACGCCGGGTGCTGGAAGTCGTCGTCCTCGGACGGGCCGTATCGCCGGTCGAGATGCGCGACGCCTGCGCGGTGCGACGTGATCAGGCGCTCGGTCCTGACCAACCGGTCGACAACGTGGCCTTCGTCTTCATGGATCCGGACGAGGCACGCGCCCATCTGCCCCGGCTCTGGCCGTACGAGTTGGAGTGCTGGACCATCGTCGACGAGGTCAAGACCCGACTGGATACCGAAGAGCCGCCCGAAGGAGTGAGTGTCTGAGATGAGTTCCGACACGGATGGCGCGGAGACGGCGGATCGCTTTCTGAAGTCGTTGCGGGCGCTGATGGTCGCATCCGCGGCGCAGGGGAGTGATGCCCGGCGCGTACGGGAGGAGGCGCTTGCCGCCATCGGTGAGTGGTCGGGCACGCCCGGTGCGGCGGGAGGGGACGTCGATGTCTCGCACATCCTGCGGGGGATCACCGCCGGGGACCGGGAACTGCTCGGGAACGCCCTGCAAGTGATCGACGCGTGGGTGCGGGAGCCGGGGGAGGAGAGCGGGAAGCGGGTGGATGACGTGATCGCGCGGGTGCGGCGGGAGTTGGGTCCGCTGATTGCGCGGGACCGGGAGGCGGAGGAGTCTGCGGAGCGGGAACGGCTGGGGAACGAGATACGGGGGGCCATTTCCCGGCGGCTCCGGGAGGCCGGGGCCGTGCGGTCGGATGATGAGTAAGGGCTGTCCCGTAATCCGTGGCGGGCGCGCGACGACAGCTGCGGCACCTCGCCGCGTTGTCGGAACGTCCGCATACTGCCAGTATGCGGACGCCCCTCCGCCTTGCGATGCACCACATCCGACGCCGCACGCTGATCCGCCACGGATTACGGGACAGCCCTTAGCTGACGGCTTGCCTCCCGGAGCTCATGGGACGGTGGTCTCGGAGGGCGGTGGCCAGGGCGAGTCCGTCCCCGAGGCGGCGCAGAGGTAGGGCGAGCCGGTCGCCGTGTTCAGCGGCACCGTTTCGAACAGCACAGCACAACACAACGCAGCACAGCGTGACACAGGACGGCACAGCACAGCACAACACAGGGCAGCACAACGCAGCACAGGACAGCACAGTGACCCCGGAGCCGGACCGATTCCGTGGTTGCCGCGCAGGCCCGGGAGGGGAAGGCCGCGGTGCTGCCCATGGCGGGCCACTTCTGCGCGGGCGACTGCCGCGTCCGCACCGTCGTCGGCGTCCGGCCGTGCCGACGGCGCACGATGGGGGCGGGACCCCGCCGAGAGGTCCCGCCCCGTCTTCAATGGATCATGTGGCAATGGGCCATGCGACCGGGCTCAGAAACGGTCCGGTGCACGTTCCGGGAGCGGAGACCCGGGCAGCACGTCCCGCTTCTGGTTCTTCCGACCCTCCGCGTTCGAGTCGGCGGTCGCCTCGCAGGTCACGTCCTTCGCCGGGAGCTTGCCGTCGAGCAAGTAGCCGGTGACCGTACCGTCCGTGCACGCGTTGCCGTTCGGGTAGACGCCATGGCCCTCGCCGCCGAGGACGGTGACCATTTTCGAGCCCTTCAGGGCCGCGTGCAGGGCCTGACCGCTGGGCAGCGGGGTCTGCGAGTCCCACTCGTTCTGGACGACCAGCGAGCCGACCTTGTTGTTCACCCTGGTCGCCGGTTCCACGGACTTGTCCCAGAACGCACAGGGCTTGATGCTGGACGCGAAGTCACCGAAGAGCGGGTAGCGGCCCTTGTCCTCGATGGCGTCCTGCCGGTAGCTCTCAGGATCGCGGGACCACGCGGCCGAGTTGTCACCGCACACCACGGCCCAGAAGCTCGCCGTTATGTTGTCGGACGGCACCTCGGCGGCGGCATCGGCGGCGCCCGCAGCTCCGGCCTGCCCGGATCCGGTGAACGTCGCGAGCTTCTTCGCGGAGGCGGGCTGGCCGGCCGCGGCCTTCTTCAGCTCCACGAACGCCTCGGTGGCGTACTCCGGGCTGAAGACCGCCCCCCGCATACCGCTTCGGATGTCATCACCGGTGGTCGGCTGCCCGTCCACCTCGATGGGCTCCTCTTCGGCCTGCGCGACCAGGTCCCAGAAGGTCCGGTCGACCTCCTTCGGGGTGTCACCGAGGCCGTACTTCTCCGAACGCGCGGCGGCCCACTCGGTCCACCGGTCGAACGCGGGCTCGGCGCCTTCCGCCCACCACTGGATCATCCCTCGCCAGGCGCGCGCCGGATCGACCGCACTGTCCAGCACGAACCGGTCGGCCCGGCCCGGGAAGAGCTGGGTGTAGACAGCGCCGAGGTAGGTGCCGTACGAGTAGCCCACGTACGAGATCTTTTTCTCACCGAGGATCGCCCGGAGCAGATCCATGTCGCGCGCGGTGTTGCGCGTGGTGATGTGCGGGAGCGTGTCGCCCGCCTTCTCCCTGCACTTGTTCGCGACCTCGCGCGCCCAGGTGACGTCCTTGTCGAACATCTCCTCCTTGTACGGCCGCAGCCAGCTCTCCTCCTCCGGCTCCAGATCGCAGGAGACCGGGCTGCTCAGTCCCACACCGCGCGGGTCGAAGCCGATGAGGTCGTACTTCTGCTGTACGGACTCGGGGAGGCTCTCCTGCATCTCCAGCGGCATGTAGAGCCCCTGTCCCCCCGGGCCGCCGGGGTTGGAGAACAGGACACCGTGCCGCTTGTCCGGCGCGGTGCTCTTGATCCGGGATATGGCTAAGTCGATTCGCTTGCCGCCGGGAACCCGGTAGTCCAGCGGGACCTTGATCGTGGCGCACTCGAACTCCGCCGGAGTGTCGGCATCGCACCGCTTCCACTGCGGCTTCTGCTTCACATACCGGTCCAGTGCGCCCGTGGCGGCGGACGAGGAGGCGGTCGACGTGGTGGCTGCCGTGGCGGCGGTGGCCGTCGAGGTGGCGAGCGCGGGAGCCAGCGTGGCCGTGATACTCACGGCCAACAGGGGCGCGAGACGTCGTCTGCGCACGATATCGATCCTTCCGGTCGTATGTTCGGACAGGAAAGATCATTCAGGAACCGGTCACGCATGCGGATCCCCCGCCGGGCTGCACCTCCCCTCCACCCTGGGAATGACACAACAGCCTTGGTTGGTCCTTGAGTTGTACGGGGCCGGGCCGCCTGCAGCGACGTGGCGAACAGTGCCGCCCGTCGAAAACGAACCTGGAACGCATCGACGGCCGCCTATCGCCGGGTGCGCCGACCACTGACGCCGCCGCGGGCGAGGGAACCGCTACTGGACGGTGTCCGGGATCCAGGAGCCGTGGATCACGGCCGGGACGCGGCGCGGGAGGTGGACCATGGCCACCGGGGGCAGGTCCAGATCGGAGGCGTCGAGCACGAGCAGCCGGGAGCTGTCCGTGTTGAGGTCGCTGACGACGGTCAGGAGGTACCCCCCGTCCTCCTCCATGGCCGCACCGGCCGGGACGAACACCGCCTCGCTGGGGAGCCGCCCGGTGCCGAACGGCTTGATCTGCCGGGCGCCGGTCGCGCGGTCGTACTTGACCAGCGCGTGCGTGCCGAGATCGTCGGGGAACGACAGCGCGTACTGGTAGCGGTGCTCGCGCCCGGTGAACGCATCGTTGATGGTGGGGAATTCGACCGTCAGGTCGTCGGTGTGCTCCTCCGTGACCCGGATCCGCGCGGCCCCGCCCTCGGCCCGGGGCATCACGCCGATACGGGTGGGCTGGGCGTCGCTCCAGGCGTACGGGATGCCGGAGTGCTCGGACAGGTCGAAGGCGACCGATCCCTCCAGGAAGACGACGTGGCTGGGTGGTGGTCTCGTCGGTGGTGGGGGAGCGCCCGGCGGCGCGGCGGGACAGCAGCGGGGTGAGGGCTGCGGCCGTGCCGGCGAGCAGAGCCGCCAGGTGGAAGGCCGCGCGGTATCCGTCGGCGAGCTGCGCCGGGCCTCCGGCCGAGCCGCCTCCGTCGGCGGCGGTTGTCGCGGTGACGGTGGTCGCGAGGGTGCCGAGCAGGGCCAGGCCCACGGCCCCGCCGAGCTGACGCGTGGTGTTCACCAGCCCGCCGGCCACTCCGGCGTCCGCCGGGCGGACCCCGCTGACCGCTGCGCCGGTGAGCTGGACGAAGGCGATGCCGAGCCCGAGGCCGAGAAGGACGGTCGGACCGGCCAGCCCGGCCAGGCCGGTGCCCGGTGTGCTGAGACGGGCCAGCCAGAACAGTCCGGCGGCCAGGGCGAGGAGGCCGGCGGCCAGGGTGCGGTACGGTCCGTGCCGGCCGGCCAGGCGCGGGGCCAGGGTGGAGCCGAGCATGTTGGCCGCGGCGAGCGGGACCTGGGCCAGGCCGGCGGTCAAGGGGCTCGCGCCGAGCACCTGTTGCTGGAGCAGCGTCAGGAAGAAGAACAGTCCGGCCCAGACGGCGCCGAGCAGGGCCATCAGGAGGTTGGCCGGGGCGACGAGCCCCTGCCGCAACAGTCCGCGGGGCACCAGCGGGTCCGGGTGGCGGCGCTCGGCCCGCAGGAAGAGGAGCGTCAGGAGTCCGGCCGCGGCGAGCGTCCCGAGGACGTACGGGTTGGCCCAGCCGGGGCCGCGGGCGGCCGTCAGCCCGTGGACCAGGGCGACGATCGCAATGGTGACGGACAGCGCACCGAGGAGGTCGGCCCGGGGCCGCCCGGCACCCCCACGCGGCTTGCCTGGTCCGCCCGGGCCCGGGGGGCCTCCCGGAACACCGGTGCCGGCGGTACCGGCCGGGAGCAGGCGGAGGGCGGCGGCGAGGGCGAGGACCGCGCCGAGCGCGCAGACGTGGAAGATCCAGGGCCAGCCGAACGCCTCGGTCAGCACTCCGCCGAGCAGCACCCCGGCCGCCCCGCCCGCCCCTGAGACGGCACCCCACACGCCCAGGGCGCGGGCCCGGCCGGCGCCCTGCGGGAAAAGCCGGACGACCAGCGCGAGCGCTGCGGGAGCAGCCGCGGCGGCTCCGACTCCCTGGGCGGCGCGGGCGCCGATGAGCAGCCACGGCGTGCCCGCCAGACCGGCCGCCGTCGAGGCGGTGGCGAAGAGGCCCAGCCAACATCCTGCAGGACCCCAAGGCGCTGGAAGTGGCGCACGAGTGCGTTGCCCGGGGAGAACAGGCCCGGGTCTTCCCCGATGTCGCGCTGAACGTGCTGGTCTGTGACGACCGTTTCGCCGTGGTGTCCGTCGCCGCCCCGAACCGTACGGGACACCACAGTGTCGTCGTGCGGCCGTCGGGGCTCCTGGACGGGCTGATCGGCGTCTTCGAGTCGTACTGGCAGATCGCCGTACCGCTCCCACTGGTCGGTGAGGCCGTCAAGGGCGAGGCGACCCCCGAGGGGCGGCGGCTTCTGAGCTACCTCAGCGCCGGGCTGACCGACGAGTCGATCGCCCGTGAGCTCGGGGTGAGCGAGCGCACCGTCGCCCGGCGCATCGCCCGACGGTCCGGTCCACGCGCTTCCAACTGGTTCGACCGCACCTGCCCTCATCCGCGACGGGCGGTGGCGCCGGCCAGGCGGCGGGCAACATCGGGATCATTCCTTCAGCCCGGTGTGACCCGAGCGATGACCGGCAGGTGGTCGCTGCCGGTGGGCGACAAGGTGCGGATCTGGCGGACCGTCGCCGAGCGGGCCATGACCTGGTCGATACGCGCCATCGGGAGGGCGGCGGGGAAGCTGAAGGCGAAACCTCGCTCCGCTGTGTTCATCCGTGAGGTGAGCGGGGCCAGCCCACGGTCTTCGACGGTGCCGTTGAGATCGCCGAGCAGGAGGACCGTCTTCAGCTTCTCGGCAGCGATGGCCCTGCCCAGCAGAGCGGCGCTCTCGTCCCGCCGGGAGGACGCAAGGCCGCTCGCGCGGACGCGGACGGAGGGCAGGTGCGCGACGTACACCGCGATATCGCCGTGCGGGGTGTGGACCACGGTCCGCAGCCCGCGACTCCACGTCTCTGTGATCCTCTGGGGTTTGATGTCCACCAGCCGGGTAGCGGTCAGCGGATGCTTCGACCAGAGTCCGACGGTGCCCCGGACCGCGTGGTACGGGTAGTTCGGGGCGAGGGTTCGCGAGTACACCGCCAGTGCCGGGGGCACCAGCTCCTCCAACCCGATGAGGTCGGGCCCGGCGCCGGCCAGGGCGCGGGCCGTTCCCGCCGGGTCGGTGTTCTCGTCGCCGACGTTGTGCTGCACGACGACCAGGTCGTTCCGGCCGGGAGCCGCCGCGGGCAGCAGCAGCCCGCCGAAGAGGTGCGTCCAGGCAACCGTCGGCAGCAGCAGCGCCACCAGCGTGGTCACTGAACGGCGCAGCAGGGCCAGGACGAGCAGCACCACGACCACCAGGCCGAGCCACGGAAGGAATGCTTCCAGCAGACTGCCCAGGTGGCCCACGGAGTTGGGCACCGCCCGGTGGAAGGCCATGAGCCCGGCCGTCAGCACCGCGAACACGGCGGGCACCCGCCCCCGTCTCCCGGCCGACCGGCACCCTGGATCCCGCTTCGTACTCCCACCCGCGGCCCGCGGCCCGGATCGGCATCGCGTCCACCGGGCCACTGCTGCCTGCTGCTCCACCATGGCGTCCCATCCGCTTGACCTTGCTGTTCAGGACGAGGCATGAGGGAAATCAGTTTCGACAGCCCCGCTCCCGCCGCTCCGGCCCCGGTGCGGTCGGGGGACGGGTGTGTTCGGAGACGGCGGGCCCACGGACGACGCAGAGGACGGCGCGGCGGGTTCGGCCCTCGCGTGTCGACGACACGGCCGAGTGCCGCATCGGGCAATGCTCGTCGGGTGCCGCATCGGGCAACGCCCGCTGTGTCAGCGGGGAGGGCTATCCTCTGGTGGTCAACCGCGTTCCATCAGCAGGAGGTTCGAGACCCTCATGCCTGCGTCGTCCCGTGACTCGATGCTGGAACTGCTCTCGGCCGACGGCCCGGATCCGGACCATGCCGAGGCGATGATGCTCTACGGCAGGCTGGTCGGAACCTGGAGCATCAGCAACCGATACCGGTACCCCGATCGGCAGTGGCGTACCGCAGAGGGTGAGTGGCGCTTCGGCTGGGCCTTGGGCGGCCGGGTGGTGCAGGACGTGCTCTTCTGCCCGGAGTTCCACGATCGGTACCCCGGCACCACCATCCGCATGTACGACATCATGACCGGTTTGTGGCAGATCACGTGGATCTCGCCGAAGCTTCCGTCGTGCTTTTCCCAGATCGGTCGGCCTGACGGCGCTGGTGGGATGATCCAGGAGGGTACCGACTCCGACGGCAGACGCTCGCGGTGGACGTTCACCGACGTCACGGCGACCTCGTTCCGCTGGCAGGGGTTCAGCGCCGGCCTCGACGGCGAGTTCGAGTTGTTCCAGGAGATGCACGCGACACGCGGGTAGCGCAGCATCCGCGACGGCGCCGGCCACCGCAGCACCTTCCCGCGACTCCGGAGGACTCCTGCCGGGCGTTCGCCAGGGCCCTTGCCGCCGGTAACGGCCCGGCTCTGTGCGCGTTGATCCATCCCTCCGCACAGAGCGAGTTCCTCTCCTCTGCCAACAGGGCCAACGACCGAAGGGCGGAGACGTGCGAGGGCGCGGTCTTCACGTACGCGAGCGAGCGAACCCTGTCGCCGGTACCGAAAGGCGTGGAGATTCCGATCTTCGGGAAAGTGGCCTACGCCAACAACGTGTGGGCGGGCCTGGAAAAGTGCCACGAGACCGGAGACGGCGGTTTTGACACGAATGCGGCTTCCCTCGCCTGGAAGAAGCAGGCAGGCGGCTGGATCATATCCGACGTCGACATCTGGCTCGGCTGCGCAGGTCGAGCCGGTCCGCCGTGGTCCGAGGAGCGCTGTCGTGCCGGGCGGCTTCGCATACGCGCTCCTTCGGCGGCCTGGCGGACAGGTTCGACCACGTTCGCGAGATCACGGAAGCCCTGGTTCTGGGCACCGAGGGAGTCATCGATGTGCCCCCGGACCCGCGGTACGTCACGCGGCTCGCCATGTACGGGACCGTGACCCCGAGCCTGTCCCTGCTGAACGACCGTCGGCTCGACGTGGTCGTGGCCGCCGCAGCCCCGCTCGGGTCCGGCCCCCGAAACGCAGCGCGTCCACCAGCACGGCCGGGGCGTGCTCTTCACCGAGCCGCAGCATGCGGCGGGTCGCCGACGCGATGCGGATCCGTCGCAGCCACGAGGCGTGCATTGTTCCTGAGCGATCGGAGACGGAATTCTGAACATCCCCGCCTGGCCCATGACCTGGCTGTTGCCGCCACCACGGTCACTTGCATCACCACAGTCACTTGCATCACCACAGTCACTTGCGTCACCACGATGGGCACAGCTGCGGCACACGCTGTGACCTCGAAGCGGCAACCGGGCCTGAGGGTCCCATGCCGCCAGGCGTGGCGGTCGAGGTCTCGTCGTCACATGGTGAAGACGAGACTGACGTTGTGTCCGCCGAACCCGAACGAGTTGGCCAGCGCAGCAGACCACTGACCGGTGCGCCGCTCACCGCGCACCACGTCCAGTTCCACGCGCGGGTCGAGTTCGTCGAGGTTGCGCGTGGCCGGCACCGTGCCGTCCCTGAGCGCGAACAGAGCGGCCATGGCGCCAACCGCTCCGGACGCGCCCATCATGTGGCCTGTCATCGACTTCGTCGCCGTCACCGCGGCGTGGCCGCCGATCACCCGGCCGACCGCCTCGGCCTCCGCCAGGTCACCGGACTCCGTCGAGGTGGCGTGGGCGTGCACGACCCCGATGTCCGCCGGGGTCAGACCGGCGTCGCGCAGGGCCAGTTCCATGGTGAAGGCCTGGCCTTCCGCGTCGGAGGCCGTGATGTGGTTCGCGCTCGAACTCACGGCACTGCCGGCCAGCGTGCCATAGGCACGTGCTCCACGGGCCCGGGCGAATTCGGCGCGTTCGAGCACCATCATCCCCGCGCCCTCGCCCATCACGAACCCGGACCGCTCGACGTCGAACGGGCGGGACACGGTCTCCGGGGCCACGGACCGCGTCGACAGGGCCTTCATCTGGGCGAATGCCGCGATGGTGAAGGGGTGCAGGCATGCCTCCACCCCACCTGCGACGACCACGTCCGCCCGCCCGCCGCGGATCAGATCCTGCCCCAGGGCTAGGGCCTCGGCCCCGGACGCACAGGCACTCACCGGAGTCCTGGCGCCTCCCTTCGCGCCCAGGTCCATGCTCACCCAGGCAGCCGGCCCGTTGGGCATCAGCATGGGGACCGCGAACGGTGACAGCCGGCGAATCCCGGCGCGTTCGAAGACGTCGTCCTGCCCCAGCGTGGTGAGGACACCACCGGTTCCAGTGCCGATGACGACGGCGCATCGTTCCGGCTCGACCTGCGGAGCACCGGCGTCCTGCCAGGCTTCCCGCGCACTGAGGATGGCGACCTGCTCACCGCGGTCCAGCTTCCTGGCCTCGGCCCTCGGAAGCAGGGAGGCAGGGTCCACCGTGAGCCCGGCCGCAACGTGCACGGGCAGATCCACGGCCCACTCCTCCTCCAGGAAACGCACCCCCGACTTACCGTCCAGCAGCCCCGACCACGACGACGGCGCATCGGCTCCCAGTGGCGTCATCGCACCGACGCCCGTCACCAGCACACGACCGTTACGAGTCACACGAGCCTCCTTGAATTGTATGAATGCTACATACTTCCTGACGTGCCCTCACGTGGATCATGCCAGCGTCGAGAAGAGAAATCAGGGTTGGAGTCGATCGATTTGAGAGCGGGACATTGTCCTATTACGACAATCGATGGCGAGATTCCGCATGCGCGTCGGGCGGCACCAGGGCGTACGCGACCGGTACGGAGGCATGGGCTGATGCAGGCAGTGGCGGGGTGCGCCGGGGTGTGGGCGAGCCGGTAGACGCGTCCGGCATGGAGCGCACCGGGCGAGGCCCGGGAACTCCGCGCGTCGGGCCGGAGGCGTCGGCGCGGAGGGGCCCCGGATCAGCCGGCCCGATGCGGGCGCGGCGTGAAGACGAATGGGGCGCGGGTCCGGGCCACCAGGTCACGGAGGTCCTCGAGCGTGCCGGTGAGGGCACCGGCCGTCCGCGCCTGCACCAGCACGTTGCCGAGCGCCGTGGCCTCGACGGGACCGGCCAGCACCTTGCGGCCCGACCGGTCGGCCAGACGTCGGCACAGCAGCACGTCGAGCGAGCCACCGCCGACGACGTGGATCCGGTCGATCCGCTCACCGGACAGCTCCTGGGTGCGCTCGACGGCGTCGGTGAACGCCTGCGCGAGACTCTCCAGGACGGCACGGACCAGGGACGGCCGGTCCGCGGGCGCCGGCAGCCCGCGCTCGTCGTACCACTGCGCGATGCGCCCCGGAAGGCCGCCAGGCAGTCTCCGCCCAGTACCTTCGAAGCGAGATGCGCGAAGGAGGGAAAGCGGTGGTCAGGCAGTGGGCCGCACGGGACAGGCCGTCTCGGCGGCCAGGCGCCGTAGGGCGGCTTCGGCCAGCAGGACGAGGGAGAGCACCGCGATCGCGGGCTGCAGGGGTGCCCAGTAACTCAGTGCGCCCGAGGCCCCCAGCAGGAGCAGGACCACCTTGTTGCAGACAGGGCAGCCGACGGCGAGGAAGGACAGCACCGCGCCGGCCGACCCGAGCGAACGCCCGGTTGCGTCGTCACGGCGCGAGACGGGCCGGGTTCGCACATAGGTGGCGAACACCACGGCCGACAGCACGCCGGCGAGGACGAGCACCGGGTAGTTCCACCACACCGGCGGCACCGAGCGGGAGAACAGCGGGGTCGGGATGAGGGCGGTGGGTACACCCAGGAGCAGGACCGCCACTGGTGTGGCCGCAGCCAATGCGGCATATCGGCGTCGGGGCCAGCAGCGCAGGGCGGCCCACGCCGCACGGGGGGAGCGGGAGACAGACAACGGACGACTCTTCCGGTTGAACGGGGTGACAGGGACGCGCGGAAACAACGCGCGGGTCTATACCCGCCGTACGGAGAGTTCGGTGAGGTCGGGAGGAGACGGTCGTGGCCCGGAGTACCGGACACCCGCGTGCCCGGGGCCCCGCACCGGAGGTGTCATTTCATCGGCCTGCGCCGGCAGAGCACGCTCGAGCAGTGCACCGCACCGCAGGTGCTCCTGCTTCGGCTGAATCTTCTTCAGGCACGACGCCTTTCCTGCGGAGACAGGTGCGTCGTGACTGGCGTCGTCCAGCGTCTCGTGACGTGGCGCCACGTGCAGGTCGGCAGCCGTCGAGGAGGGTGTCGCCCGGAACGCGGGCGGGGAGACGGTCGTGGCGCAGAACAGTGCGGCCAGCAGGGTCAGCAGCGCGAGGGCGGCGCCCATGGTGCCGTGCCGCTCGCGAAGCATCGCCGTTCCCCCGTCCCTCGGTCTCGACACCATAGCCCAGGCGCCGCCGGGAGTATCGACGCCGGAGCCACGCGCGTCACGAGAGACGGACCGGAGAGCACACCCTTGTGCCGACGGAGGGCCACGTGCCCTATGACGGCCGGTAGGACTTCCGCATCGGTCACGAGGGCGTCAGCCGTCGTGCCTGGGCTTCGGCCACCTCGGGCTGCCCGAGATCCGCGCCGAGCACCACCTGGACAACCCGGCCTGCGGCCGCGTCCTTCTCAAGGTGGAGAGTTGACGGGGGAAGCCGTCGGCGGCCAACTGCTTGACGGCTGCATCGATGTCAGGAGCCGCCTGCAGCCGCAGTGGCACCCTGGAGGATCAGGCCGGCCACGGCGTCGGGGCGGGCGATGAGAGACACGTGGCAGGAGTCGATCTCCTGCGTGTGGGAGTGGGCCCGTTGGGCCTCGAAGCGCTCCTGCTGGGGGCTGATGGTCATGTCCTGCCGTCCCACCAGGGCCCAGGACGGAATCTCCTTCCAGGCCGCGACCTTGGCCGTCTCGGAGAACGCGGTCGTGGCCGCCGGGCGCTGGGTGACACCCAGCAGGTTCGCCTGGTCCTTTGGCAGGCAGTTGGCGAAGACCGGGTGGACCTTGTCCCGCTTGAGGTACAGGTCGGTGCCGTCGGCGTCGGCCGTCCGATAGGGCACGGAGTTCGTGGCGGTGCCCAGGGCGCTGGGGAAACGGGCGGACAGCGACATACCGCTCTCACCGACGTCGGGCATCTGCGCGTTGATGTAGATCAGGGATTTGACCTGGGGGTTTCCCGCCGCGGCGGTACTGATGACGGCACCGCCGTAGGAGTGGCCGGCCAGTACGATCGGGCCTTTGATCGTCTTGAGGACGGAGGCGATGTACGCGGAATCGCCGTACAGGCCGCGCAGCGGGTTGGCCGGGGCCATCACGGTGTAACCGCGGCGCTGCAGCCGCTCGATCACCCCGTTCCAGCTGGAGCTGTCCGCGAAGGCGCCGTGGACCAGGACGACGGTCGGCTTGGCGGCGTCCGCATCACCGTTCGCTGCTGCCGGGGCTGTGCTCAGCGCGGACAGGGCGGTGACCGCGCACCCTGCCGTTGCCGTCGCCACGCGCAGCGCTCTGCTTCGGAGCAGTGAGCCGTGTATCGCGGGTACTGTCATGTCGACCTCGCTCTCGATAGGGGCCTACGGCACCTCAGCGTTCACGCGGTGGACCGAACGGGCCCGGCAACGGCATCCAAGCGGGTGACTTCGGCGAGGCATCGGAGCGACATCCCGCATCAGCCGTGGTCGCCCCGGCCGGTCTCGGGCTGCCGCGCCTGTGGGTTGCTGGGCCCACGCCGTCTTCCCCCGCCTGTCCCAGGCCGTGTGTTCACGGTGCCGCCCGCCGTGCGACGGCACTGCGAACACACGGCCCGGCGGGGCGTTCGCGCTCACCGTGGCCGAGATCGGGATCGAAAACGGCAAGAGCGACGACGTGCACGTCGTCCCGTCCTCGCCGACGCGGATGCCGGCGCTCGATGCCGCCATGAAGCGCGACCTCGCGGGGCCGTCGACTCCGCCGGTGTCCTCGCACTCGGCGTCGGACTTCCCGCACCGCACCTCGATGCGCGGATCTGCCTCGCCCGAGCACAGGGGGCTTCCTGCAAATGAAATTGCGATGTACGGTTCTGCAATCGCGCTTGCAGCGCGCTGCGTCTCGTACCCGGGAGCAAGACCTGTGTCCGCATTGCAGAACCACGACCCCGCCGACCGCGACGGCCAGTGGCTGGGCGACGCCCTGCCCGATGTGTCGCTGTCCAAGGCTCAGGCCCGGGTCGTCGACGTCATCGTCCGCAATCCGCAGCTGGCCTCGTACGCGGAGATCGCGGAGATCGCCGAGCGGGCGGACGTGAACAGTTCGACGGTGGTGCGGGCAGCCCAGACGCTGGGCTACCGGGGCTGGCCGGATCTGCAACGCGAGTTGCGGGCCCGCTACTTGGTGCACATCTCCACCGAGGAGACCCTGACCGAACACGGCGAGCACCGCAGCCCGCTGCACGACGCGCTCACGCACGACATCGAGAATCTGCGCCAGACCCTGGAGAGCAACTCCGCCGCCGACGCGGAGGCGGCCATCGCCACGCTGGCCTCGGCCCGGTCGATCCTGGTGGTCGGGGTCGGCTCCTTCGCCGGACCGGCCAGTGTCATGGCGCACCTCGGCTCCACCATGGGCTACCCCATCACGCTGGAGCACCGGGCCGGCGTCCATCTGGCGACCGCCGTCAACTGCCTCGGTCCGGGTGACGTGCTCGTGGTCGTCAACATGTGGCGGTCCACGAAACAGATCATCGTCGCAGCCGACGCGGCCCGTGCGGCGGGCGCCACGGTGGTGGCGATCACCGACATGCGGCGCGGCCGGCTCGCCACCTCCATCGCCCACCATCTGCTGATCGTGCCGTCGGAGGGCATCTCCTTCTTCCAGTCCGTCACGGCCGCCACCTCGGTGGTCTACGGACTCCTCGCCGGCATGCAGACGGCTCAGCCCGAGCGCAGCCGTGCCGCCATCCGGCGCACCCAGCAACTCTGGAAGGACCTGGACGTCTACCTCGACTGAACCGTTCCCCCCGTCGCATCGCGTGGACGCCCGATCCGGTCCGCGCGGTCGGCGACGCTCCGCAGCACGGCCCACATCGGGCGGCGCGCCCCACCGGCTGCCGCCGCCGTACCGCACACGCTCCCTCGTCGCCCGACCGGTGCCGCCTTCGGAGCGCCGGTGGCCCACCTGCCTTTCACCGCACCCCCTTCACCGCCCGCGTGCGAGCGCCGACCGCGCCGACGCGCCCGCCCCGGCCACCCCTCCCCAAGGTCCGCCGGGGCCCATCCGAACACCGTCTCTTTCTCCCCCGGCTCTTTCTCCCCCGGACCGACGAGGCCCGTCCCCCGGCCTCGCTCGTGTCCGTACGCACGTCCCCTCACGTCCGTACGCACGTCCCCTCATGACAGGAGCACTGATGAGCAAGCACATCGCCGTCGTCGGCCTCGGCTCGATGGGCGGTGCCATGGCCACCGCCCTGCTGCGGGCGGGGTGGCAGGTGCGCGGATTCGATCCGGCGCCCGCCGCCCGGTCCGCCGCCGCGAAGGCGGGTGTGGAGGCCGTCGAGGACCTCGACCAGTTGGCCGGCACGCCCTATGTGGTCCTGTCGCTGCCCTCGGCTCGCGTGGTCGAGGCGACCGTGCCCGCTCTGCTGGCGCGGCCGGGCACGCTCGCCATCGTCGACACCACGACGTCGGAGCCGGGCACGTCCGCCGAGTGCGCGGCCCTCGCGGCGGACAAGGGCGCGGCCTTCGTGGACGCACCCGTCTCGGGCGGCCGCGACGGCGCGGCCGATGGCCGGCTCGCCGCGTTCGTCGGCGCCGACCCCGACGCGCTCGACGCGGCCCGGCCCGTCCTGGACGCACTCACCGGCGGCCGGTACCGCCACCTCGGCGCCCCCGGCTCCGGAAACGTGGTCAAGCTCCTCAACAACGCCCTTGCGGCGGTCAACCTGGTCGCGGTCGGCGAGGCCCTCGCCGTGGCGAAGGCATACGGCGTCGATCCCTCCGCCGCCGCGGCGGGCATCAGCGGCGCGTCCGGCGCCAGCAAGGCGTCCGCGGCCATGTACCCGGACTGGGTGCTCACCGGCACCTACGACTCCGGTTTCGCCCTGGGACTCATGGCCCGAGACGCCGCACTCGCCGTGGAGACCGCCGGGCAGCGCGGTGAGACCCCGCAGCTGCTGGCCGTCGCCGGCCGCGTCTGGCAGGAGGCCCTGGCCGAGCTCGGCCCCGGCGCCGACTTCACCGAGATCGCCCGCACCGTAGCCCCCTCCCTCACCTCCGAAGGAGCCACCGAAGCATGAGCACCACCACCTTCCCGACGGACCTGAGCACGTCCGGCGCCGTCACTGCCCGCGCCGCTCTCGACGCCGCTTTTCCGCAGGGCCTGGGCTCGTTCGTCGACGGTCGGGTCGTCACCGGCCGCGGCGAGACCGTGCACCTCACCGCCGCCGCGACCGGAGAGGGCTTCGCCGACTACGCCGACGCCGGGGCCGAAGGGGCCGACTCCGTGCTGGCCTCCGCCGTCCGCGGGGCCGAGGTCTGGGCCGCGACCGACCCGTTCGAACGGGCCGCGATCCTGCGTGAAGTCTCCCGGACCATCGGCGAGCACACCGAGGAACTCGCCCTCCTCGAATCCGCCACCACCGGCAAGCCCGTCCGCGACACCCGCGCCGAGGCCGCCAAGGTCGCCGAGATGTTCGGCTACTACGCGGGATGGGCGGACAAGCTGCTGGGCCACACGATTCCCGTCCCGGGCAACTGGCACACCTACACCGAGCGGGTCCCCTGGGGCGTCGTGGTGGCCGTCACCCCGTGGAACGCGCCCCTGTTCACGGGCGGCTGGAACTCGGCCGCACCGCTCGCGGCCGGCAACGCCGTCGTCGTCAAACCCAGCGAGTTCACCCCCGCCTCCACACTGCGGCTGGCCCAGCTGGCCCACCGGGCGGGGCTGCCGGACGGCGTGTTCAACGTCGCCACCGGCCTCGGCTCCACCGTCGGCGCCGCCCTCACCGCCGACTCCCGGGTCGGCAAGGTGTCGTTCATCGGCTCGGTCGCCACCGGCCGCCGGGTGGCGGTCGCCGCAGCGGGCGCCGGTATCCCGACCGTCCTCGAACTCGGCGGCAAGAGCGCCAACATCGTCTTCGCCGACGCCGACCTGGACCGGGCGGCCGACGGCGCCGTGTCGGCCGTCTTCTCCGGAGCGGGCCAGTCGTGCGTGGCCGGATCCAGGCTGCTGGTGGAGCGTTCCGTGCACGCGGAGTTCATCGCACGTGTGGCCGAGCGAGCGTCCCGGCTGCGGCTGGGCGACCCCCTCGACCCCACCACCGAGGTCGGCCCCATCATCACCCGGCCCCAGTTCGGCACGGTCACCTCGCTGATCGAGGCCGGGCTCGCGGGCGGCGCCCGCCGGGTGACCGGCACACAGCTGCCCGACCGGCTCACCGACTCGCCGCTGGCGAGCGGACACTGGGTGCCGCCCACCCTGCTGGACGGGGTCACGCCCGCCAACCCGCTGGAGACCACCGAGGTCTTCGGACCGGTGGTCGGCGCCGACGCCTTCGACACCGAGGCGGAGGCCATCGCCCGCGCCAACGCCACGAACTTCGGCCTGGCCGGGGCGGTCTGGACCCAGGACGTCGCCCGCGCCCACCACGTGGCGCGCGCCGTGAAATCCGGCACCTTCTGGATCAACGCCTACAAGACCATTCACGTCGCGGTGCCCTTCGGCGGATTCGGGGACTCCGGACACGGCCGCTCCTCCGGCCCCGGAGTGCTGGACGAGTACACGCAGACCAAGGCCGTCTGGACGCCCACCCGGGCCGCCGGCGCCCCGTTCCCCTCACTGAGCTACTAGGAGGCACCCGTGACCACGAAGAATCCCGCCGACGCCGGCAGCCGGCTCAAGTCCGACACCTCCACGGGAGTGTCGGACTGGCAGGACCGCGTGCTCGAGCTGGCACGCGCCCTGCACGCGCATCCCGAAATCGCCTTCCAGGAAACCGAGTCCGCCGCGGCGATCACCGAGCTGCTCACCGAGGGCGGATTCACGGTCGAGCGCGGCACGGGAGGTCTGCCGACCGCGTTCACCGCCACCGCGGGCAGCGGCGAACTGACGGTCGCGCTCTGCGTCGAGTACGACGCGCTGCCCGAGGTCGGTCATGCCTGCGGCCACAACCTCATCGCCGGCGCCTCGGTGTCCGCCGCGCTGGCCCTGGCCCCGTACGTCGACGAACTCGGCATCACGCTGAAGGCGATAGGCACCCCGGCCGAGGAGCACGGCGGCGGCAAGGCGCTGCTGCTGGAGGCCGGCGCGTTCGACGGGGTGGGCCTGGCCCTGATGGTCCACCCGGTGCAGGACGGGGTCGGCTACAACCCCGCAGGGAGCACCGCGCAGGCGGTCGGCCGGTACCGGGCCGTGTTCCGGGGACGTGCGGCGCACGCCGCGGCCGCACCCCACCAGGGCGTGAACGCCGCCGACGCCGCCACGCTCTCCCAGGTGGCCGTCGGTCTGCTGCGCCAGCAGCTGCCGGGCGACCAGCGGGTGGCGCTGTTCGTCTCCGAAGGCGGCGTCGCCACCAACATCATCCCCGAGCGGGCCGTCGTCGACTTCGAGTGCCGGGCGTTCACCCTGCCCGAGTACGAGGCGCTGCTGGAGCGTGTCCGGCGGTGTTTCGAGGGCGCGGCCCTGGCGACCGGCGCCGAACTGACCGTCGAGGCCACCGAACCGCTCTACGAGCCGCTCGTGCAGGACGACGCGCTGGCGGGCTTCTGGACATCGGCCATGGCCGCCTTCGGGCGGGACGTCACCTCCGGCGACCGGCTCGCCGGCGGTTCGACCGACATGGGCAACGTCAGCCAGGTCATCCCCAGCCTGCATCCATGGCTGAGCATCCCGGGAGTCGATGTGCCCATCCACTCCCACGCCTTCGCGGCCGTCGCCGACACACCCGTGGCGTACGACATGATGTTCGAGGCCGCCCGTGCGCTCGCCTGGACCGTCGTCGACGCGGCGGGCGAAGCCGAGCACCGGCACCGGTTCATCGCCGCGGCCTACCGCCGTGACGTCGTCAAGGAGGCGGCGGCGACATGAGCAGCCCCACCGCCGCGGCCAAGGACCGCGTCGCCGGGTCGCGTCAGACCCTGCCGATCGCCGCCCTCGCCCTGGTCATCGCCCTGGTCGTGCAGGCCCTCGGGCAGCTCGACATCGACCTGGGCATCGGCTCCGTCATCGTCTTCCCCATGGTGTGGGGTCTGATCCTGGGCCTGCTGGTGTCGGTCCAGAAGGTCCGCCCCCTCGGCATCCGTCTCCAGAAAGTGGCGTCCGCGCTCGTCGGCGTGGCCGTGATGCTCCTGGTCGCCCGGCTCGCCTTCAACATCGGCCCCAGCCTGCCGACACTCGTCAAGGCCGGGCCCGCGCTGCTGCTCCAGGAGATCGGCCATCTGCTGGGCACGGTGGCCGTCGCCCTGCCGCTCGCCGTCGCACTGCGCCTGGGCAAGGCCACGGTCGGAGCCACCTTCTCGCTGGACCGCGAGCCGTCTTTCGCGATGGTCTCGGAGAAGTACGGGCCGGACTCCGACCAGTACCGCGGTGTCCTGGCCATGTATGTGTTCGGCACGATGTTCGGAGCGGTGTTCATCACGCTCCTGACCTCGCTGGTGTCGAACTGGAACATCTTCGACCCACTGGCCCTCGCCATGGGCGCCGGAGTCGGCTCGGGATCGATGATGGCCGCGTCCTCGGCCAGCATCGTGGCCGCGTACCCGGGGCACGAGGAGGCCATCCTCGGCATGGCGGCGGTGTCGAACCTCATCACCACCATCCTCGGGGTCTACGTGGGCATCTACGTGGCACTGCCGTTGGCCGACCGGTTCTACCGCTTCCTCACCCGCCGTCAGGACGCCCGCACGCCGGAGGCGACGACGCCCGACGCCCTCTCCGCCCCGGACGGCCCGACGGACGACGCCGCCGCGAACCGCGCCTTCCGAGAGGAAGTCGCCGCCGCCTCGGGCGAGATCAGGATTCCGCTCTGGCTGTCGCTCGGCGTCCTGACGGTGCTCGGCCTCGGCACCGCCTCGGTCGCGGCCGGCACGATCGGCTGGGACATCGTCGGCGGCTACGCCGTGCTGCTGGGGCTGGTGCTGCTCGGTCTGTTCCTCGCCAAGGTCAGCCGGAAGATCTCCGCGATCGTGTGGATCACCACGGTGGGCGCGTACGTGTCCAGCCCGTGGTTCTTCGCCTCCGGCAGCCTCAACAGTCTGGTCGGATCGGTGGACTTTCTGTCCATCGCCACGATCATGCTGACCCTCGCGGGACTGTCGCTGGGCAAGGATCTGCCGTTGCTGCGCCGCATCGGCTGGAAGATCATCCCGGTCGGGCTCGTCGCGATCACCGCTTCGTTCCTGCTCTCGGCAGTGATCGCCGAGTTCACCCTCGGCGCGTGGGGCTGATTCCCTCCTTCACGCCGCGGGCATGACCGCCCGACGGCTTTGCCACCAGGGCGTGTTTCGAAAGTCCCGTCCGGCCCGCAACGCCTGAGGGCTGTCCCGGAATCCATGGCGGGCGTGCGACGACGCTCCTTTCGAAACACGCCCTG
Source organism: Streptomyces sp. NPDC002476 (assembly GCF_042889785.1). Taxonomy (NCBI): domain Bacteria; kingdom Bacillati; phylum Actinomycetota; class Actinomycetes; order Kitasatosporales; family Streptomycetaceae; genus Streptomyces; species Streptomyces sp. NPDC002476. The sequence continues at coordinate 147,241 of NZ_JBIARH010000008.1, forward strand.
GCGCCGCCGGCTTCCCGGCCGAGACCGTCCGCACGATCACGGTGCGACGCGGATGGAGGAGGAATCATCAGCGCGTTCGACCTGGCGGAGCCGCTCGCCGTGGTGACCGGGGCCCGGTGCGGCATCGGGCGGGCGATGGTGCGTGCGTCGGCCCGGGCCGGATGGCGCATGCTGAGGCCGCGGCGACCGCTTGTTCCTCCAAGCAGCGGTCGGTCGGCCGCCCTGTACGGTCACCGCTCTCGCCCCGCCGTCCCCCGACGCGGAGTTCGCGTCCGTGTCACGGCGACTGGAACGCAGGGCATCCTGGCCGGGTGGACCAGGTGGACAGCCTGCGACGACATGCTGACAGCGGGATAGGATGCGGCCGAGAAGTACCTTTTCGGCCAGGAGAGGTGCGCCAGGACAGGACACGATGGCCGCCCGAGGAGGACCGGATGCTGCAGGCGCTGGGACTGGGCCCTGCCGAAGAGGTCGTCTACACGACTCTGCTGGCCTGCCCGGCGGCCTCCGCGCAGGACCTCGCCCGGCAGAGCGGTCTCGACGAGGCCGAGACCGCACGCATCCTGCTCGACCTGACGGCACGCGGCCTGGTGGCGGTCGCCACCGAGTCCGCAGCGGCCGACTCCGACGGTTGCGGGGTCGATCTCCAGTCCGCCCACTACCGGCTCACCCCGCCCTCGGTAGCCCTGGCCCCACTCCTTGTGGCGCAGCGCAACGCGCTGTACCAGGCCGAGACCGCGTTCTCGATGCTGACCGAGCAGTACCGCACCACCAACGCCCAGACAGCGGGCGGTGTCATGGAAGTGGTCGTCGGCGTGGAACAGGTCGCCCACCGATTCCACCAACTGCAGTGCGGCGCCCAGCGGGAACTGCTCGCCTTCCTGGTGGGCACGCCCATCGCGGTGCCGCGTGAGGAAGCCGACGTCTCGGAGAGTTCCGCGCTGGACCGCGGGGTCGACTTCCGGGTGGTGGCCGACAAGAACTATCTGGACGGTCACGACGTGGTGCGGGACGTGCGGGCGGCCATCACGACAGGCGTTGAGCTTCGGCTGGTCGACTCGCTGCCGCTGAAGATGCTCGTATCGGACCGGGAGCGTGCCATGGTGCCACTGGACATGGCGGACTCCGACGGCGAGCCGAGCGCGATCGTCGTGCACCGCAGCGGCCTGCTGACGGCTCTGGTCCATCTCTTCGAGAAGGAATGGGCCCAAGCCCGGCCGATCTACACCACGACCACGGGTGTGCGCGAGGAGCCGGCAGCCGATCAGCAGCCGACCGAGGAGGAACGGGAGGTTCTCGCCCTGCTGCTGGCAGGGATTTCCGACCGGCGCGCGGCCTCCCAGCTCGGGCTCTCCATACGGACGGTGGAACGACGGATGCGCCGTCTGATGGATCTCGCCGGAGTGGAGTCGCGCCTGCAGCTCGGGTGGCACGCCGCACGTGCGGGCTGGCTCTGACCTTTTCCTCGGCTCGAAGGCCGAGGTGTCCCCTCCGTCCGCAGGCGTTCCTCCGTCCGCAGGCGTTCCTCCGTCCGCAGGCGTTCCTCCGTCCGCCGGCGTTCCCCCGTCCGTCGGTGGGGCCATCCTGTGCGGACGAACCGTCAACTCCCTTGCATGTCTCCCTCTTTGCCATCGGTGATCCCGTGGTCCGGGGTGCCGGCACGACCGGAACAGCGGTACGTACCCCCGCGGTCCCGACCAGGTGCAGCCCCTCGAAGCCAAAACCTGCGCCGAGGTTTCAACGGGATCGGTCCGTCAGCCGTCCGCCGCCCCCGCGACCTCGACCCGGACGAGCAGCGGTCGCGCGGCGAGGAACCGCCGTGGCTCCCGGAGACGGAGAGCGAAGCCCGGGGCTCGAACTGTTTGCCCACCGGCTCCCGGAGCCCACTGCCCGCACCCTCGCCTCCTGACGGGCCATGGTCGACGTTCGGTTCGGCGCGCAGCCGGCTCCTGAGCCGCCGGGTGCGTCGCGGTCGGAACTCACCCCGTATACAAGGAAGTTGGCACGTCGGGAAGCTTCCGCGGAGGCCGGGGAACGGTACTGGCCAAGGTGTGGGAAGCGTGCCGCGTGCTCCTTCGGCGAGATGCTCCGAGCGATCACCGGCCCGGTGGCGCACGCCCTCGTCCGTCGGCCTCGAAGTCCCACCGAGCCGACGAACCGGCCGAGGCGTCTGAGTGGCGGAGACCCGTCACGTGGGAAATCCGTCACGCACGGCACCCCTGAGTGATCCGCATGTCTGCCAGGATGCAGCCGCGGCATGGCATGTTCACGGAATCAACTAGGGAGACTCATGCGCTCCATAACGCGTATAGCGCTGGGCGCGGCGACCGCCGCCGTCCTGGCAGTCACCGGGGTCGCGCCTTCAGGGGCAGCGGACACGCCACCTGACGGAAGCTCGGGGAAGCGCCCCATCACCGGCAGCGGGGCCACGGCAGCGGGCGGAAAGCAGGTGACCGTCACGCTCGTCACCGGCGACAAGGTGCTGGTGACCACGGACACGTCGGGCCGCAGCTCGGCGGCCGTGCTGCCCCGCGAGGACGGCACACAGCCGATGGTGCAGACCTATCAGAGGGGCAAGGACCTCTACGTCTATCCGGAGGGCGCCTCTCAGGCGATCGCTCAGGGCAAGGTCGACGAGCAGCTGTTCAATGTCACCGGGCTCATCCGTCAAGGATACGACGACACGCATACCGACACGCTGCCGCTCATTGCCACCTACCGGGACAGTGTGAACGTCGCCGACAGCGCGCCGGCGGCTCCGCGCGGAGCCGAGCGGGGACTGAGCCTCCCGGCTGTGGACGGCGTCGCGCTCAAGGCCGGCAAGGACACTGCCGCCGCCTTCTGGCAGGACGTCACCAACCCGCGCTCACGTTCCGGTTCCACGCTGAAGAAGCTGTGGCTGGACGGCAAGGCCGAGGCCACGCTGGACCGGTCCACCACACAGGTGCACGCGCCGGAGGCCTGGGCGGCCGGCTACGACGGCAAGGGCACCAAGGTCGCCGTGCTGGACACGGGCGCGGATGCCGAGCACCCGGACCTGGTGAACCGGGTGGACGCGGCCAAGAACTTCACGGATTCCAAGACCACCGACGACTATGTGGGCCACGGCACGCACACCGCCTCCACGGTCGGCGGGTCCGGAGCGGCGAGTGACGGCCGCAAGAAGGGCGTTGCCCCCGGCACCTCCCTGCTCGTCGGCAAGGTCCTCAACGACGCGGGCTACGGCCAGGACTCCTGGATCATCGCGGGTATGCAGTGGGCCGTCGACCAGCAGGCCGACGTGGTCTCCATGAGCCTGGGCAACCCCAGGATCGGCGACTGCACCGACCCGATGGCCCAGGCCACCAAGCAGCTCGCGCAGAACAGCAACACCCTGTTCGTCGTCGCCGCCGGCAACTCCGGCCCGGGCACCGAGACCGTCTCCTCGCCCGGCTGCGTGCCCGGCGTGCTGACCGTCGGCGCCGTCGACCGCGACGACACCACCGCGCAGTTCTCCAGCCGCGGTCCGGTGGCGGTCACCCACACCCTCAAGCCCGAGATCGCCGCCCCCGGCGTCGACATCTCGGCGGCCAGTGCGGGCGGCCGCGGCGTCTATGCCTACCGGACGATGTCCGGTACCTCCATGGCCACCCCGCATGTCGCGGGCGCTGCGGCCGTCGTCCGCCAGGCGCACCCGGACTGGACCGCGCAGCAGATCAAGGCTGCCCTGGTCTCCTCCGCCCGCACCGGCGGCAAGGTCCCCGGCGCCGATCAGACCGGCGGCGGGGTGCTTGACGTGTTCGGCGCGGTGAACCAGAAGGTGCTCTCCGCGCCGGCTGTCCAGGCCGGCAGCTACAACTGGCCGCAGGACCCGTCGGACCGCACCACCGTGCAGGTGCCCTTCACCAACACCAGCGACAGCGACCTGACGCTCCATCTGAAGGTCAGCGGTGTGCACGGCAACGACGGCAGCGACGTCACCTCCGGAATCATCAAGCCAGCGGAGAACAAGGTGACGGTCCCGGCGGGAGCCACCGCTCAGGTGCCGCTGCAGATCGACCCCACCGCCCGTCTGAAGCCCGCCCAGTACGGTGCGGTCACCGGCCGGATCCTGGCTACCGGCGGCGATGTGCACGTCTCCGTGCCCGTCACCCTCTACGTCCAGCCGGAGACGGTCACCCTCCGGGTCAAGGTCGTCGACCGCAACGGCAAGCCCGCGACCGGCTCCTCCTCCCTGGACGTCGCCAGCCTCGACTCCGACGAGGGCGAGCGCCGCACCAACGCGGGTGCGCCCGAGCAGACCTACCGTGTGCGCCCGGGCGAGTACGCCATCAGCAGCTTCGTGACGACGCCCGACGCGAGCAACAAGCCCGAATCGGTCAGCTATCTCGCCCACCCGCAGGTGCGGATCACCAAGGACACCACCGTCGTCCTCGACGCCCGCAAGGCCCACCAGCTGAGCCTGCACACCGACCGCCCCTCGACGCTGCAGGGCACCACGCTGAACTACGCCCGCACGTGGGACGACACCTGGCAGCTCAGCGGAACACTCACGGCCGACGGCGCCGTGCAGAAGTTCTACGCGGACATCGACGGGCGCGCTCGGAAGGGCACCTTCGAGTTCCGGCCCACCTGGCGCGCGACCGGCTCCGAGGGCGGCTCGTCCTACGTCTACAACCTGTCGTTCCCGACCGAGGGGCCGCTGCACTCCGCTCAGGCCTACCAGCCCAATGACTCCCGGCTGGCCCAGGTCACCGAGACGTGGCACGCCATGGGCAAGGAGGCCGACTACATCGACGCGCTGTTCCTCCGTCCCTCCGGGAGCAGCTCCACCCAGATCCCCGTGAGCCTGTACCAGACGGTCCACGTGCCCGGTACCCGCACCGCCTACTACACGACCGGCGACGACGCCTGGTACCACGGTGCGATGACCAGCTTCCCGTTCGCCGCGTTCATGGGCGACCAGGGCCGCACCTACAAGGCCGGCCAGCGGAGCGCCGAGGAGTGGTACGGCGGCCCCCTGCGGCCGGCCGCGCCGCGCGACGCCGACGGCAAGCTGATGCTGACCGCCGAGCGGCAGGGCGACCTGATCGGCTTCCAGAACGCCCTCTGGGTCGACGGCTCCGGTGACCACTGGTCCTACGGCGGGTCGTTCGGCGACATCGGCAAGATGTCGCTGAAGCGCAATGGGGAGGAGATCGGCAGACTCGCCTATCCGTACGGGGTGTTCACCGTGCCGGACGAGGACTCCGCGTACGAACTCACCCAGCACCTGGAGAAGATCTACACCGGGGACCGCAACTGGCTGCGTTCCACCGCTGCCGACACCACCTGGAGCTTCCGCTCGCACCGGGAGCCGGACGTCTACTCCCGCGGCCTGCCGATCCTCCACCCGGCGTACGACGTGCCGGTGGACGGCATGAACACCCTTCCCGCGCAGAGCGGCATCAGGGTGGGCCTGTCGGTCGAGGGCCATGCCGGGTACACCCCGGGCGAGATCAAGTCGGCCTCGCTGTCGTACTCCTACGACGGCGGTACCACCTGGACCCAGGCGCCGACCGAGCAGCAGGACGGCAAGTGGACAGCCGTCCTCGACCACACCGGCGCCTCCGGCAAGCAGGTCATGACGAAGGCCACCTTCACCGACTCCAACGGCAACGCGGTCACCCAGACCGTCACCCGCGCCTACGACGTTCGGTAGCCACGCGGTTCGGCCGGGTGGGCCCCAGCACAAGGGCCCACCCGGCCACGCGGTCGTCCTCAACGGTTTCAGGTCCGCGAGGGCGTCGCTGAGGCGGTCGGCCGGGCAGGCCGCCGTCTTGTGCCAGTTCCGGCGAGCCGTCGGCCCGACCGTGCAGAAGCTGCTCCACCGGCGTCGAGGCATTCGGCCCGCGCCCCGGGCGGCCTCGCTCGGCGCGACGACGCATCATGCGCGCCGCGACCGAGTCCGCCCGGGCGATGCAGCCCCGGACCCGACGCGTGACCACACCAGGCTGCGTGGTCGGCGACCCATCCGGCCACGCGGACGCCGTTGTCGCAGATCAGCCCGATCGACTCGGCCAGCTCGGGGCTGGGGATCACGCCGACGCCGACCAGTACCAGGTCGGCGGGCACGACGCGGCCGTCCGCGAGCTCCACGCCGCCGACCCGGTCGCCGTGCGGAACGATCCGGCGGACGGTGGCGCCCAGCACGATGTCGATTCGGCCCCGTCCGGGTCGAGGTCGCAGGGGGTGACCCGGTAGCCGCGGCCGGCGAAGCCGAGAACGAAGGCGCGGCCCGGACCGCACGCCGCACCGGTCATCAGGATGATGCGACTCCGCGGGCGGAGGGCCACGGTGATCCGGCGTCGGCGATCGCGCCGTCGGACTCACCGATACCGCGCGGTGTCCGGGACCGCCCGACAGCCTGCCGCGATCAGCCGGTGATCGCGTTCAGCAAGGGCAGGTACCCTTCGCTGTGCCCGGCCTTGTTGGGGTGGTAGGACTCGTTGATCTTCTCCCACTCCAGGCTTGTCACCCAGGCCTGACCCTTGGAGCAGATCGTGTGCGGGTCGAACGCTGTGCGCGGGTCGAGGAAGGTGAACCCGGCCTTCCCGGCTTCGGACGCCAGAACCGAGTCGAGGGTGTCGGATCCCGAATTGAGTGCCGTCCGCTCGCGGTCACTCAGCCCGAGAATGCCGCAAGTGCCGCCGATCGTGTAAAGCCGGGGGTAGCCTACGACCACGACCTTGGCGTTCGGTGCCTTTGCCCGAATCGCCGCGTACGTGCTTGCCAGAGCACCTGGCAGACTGCTGGTCGCGGCGGCCTTCGCGGCCTCCACTCCGGCGATGCAGTCCTTGTCGTCGATGGTGAGGATGCAGTTCTTCAGCACGTCGACGAAGCCGACGTCGTTGCCGCCCACGTGCACCGTCACCAGTGTGGTGTCCGCGGTGAGCTGCGGAACCTGCTGGTTTGTCAGATCTGCAGTGGTCGCGCCGGAGCACGACGCCTCGACGAAAGAGTACGAGGGGTGCTGCTGGGCCCACAGCCGAGGGTACGTCGACGGGCCACGACGACACGGGTCGTCAGGGTTGTCGTATTCGCGTGTGCCGGGCGCGACGGCGTACGAGTCGCCGAGCGCCACATACTTGCCGGCGGCGGTCGGCTCGATGTCGGCGGCGTACGCACCCGGGACCGCGAGGCAAACGGCAGCCACCGCGACGGAGACCGACGCGAGGCACCTGCGAGCTCTTGACGAGCGCATGTTTCACTCCTGGAGTGTGTGAGAGGTTGCTGGAAGACCTGCCGGAGCAGGCGGAGCGCCGGTGCAGTGTGGTGAACGGGGGGTGAGCCCCAAGGCTGCCTCCCCGGGGCTCCGAGCCGTCCACGCGGCTCGGAGCCCCGGCGGACGCAGGACTCCGACCGGTTGGAGCACTTGAGGACCGTCGGCCCTGAACTTCTGCGATCAGAGCGTGGGCTTTGGCCTCGCTCCCGTCGTACCGGTTCGGGAACGCCGATCGCTGCACGCTCTGTGCCAGTTCGCCCGCTGTGAAACCGGGGTTGTCGGCATCGTTCGGAATGGCCTGATCCAGGAACGCGTTGGTGGCGTGCACCAGGTCCATGCACTCTTCCGGGGTGCCCCAGCCCTGACTCGGGCGCTGCTGGAAGACGCCGAGCGAGTCGCGGTCGCCACAGTCCGGATAGTTCATGTGGGAGTCCACCCAGCCCGTCTCGAACGCGGCGAGCAGCTTCTTGTCGGTGGCGCCGCGTTCGACCGCTGTCCGGAAAATACGGTCCGGGTGATGTCCGGGTCACGGTCCGCCGGAACGGCGCAGCGGGAGTCGAGGAGTTCGGCGTTCGCGTGGTGACGGGGCGTCAGCGGCATCTGCGGAAGCGGCCTCCGGAGTCACGTTCCCCGCGAGCAGAACCCCGCTGCCAGGCAAGTCGCCGCGCGCGTGAATGACTTGGGTAACTTTGATCTCGACTTTTTCGGCAGGCTGGACATTGAAATGCCTCCTTCTGGCTCCCGCCTCAAAGCGGCCGAAGTGGAAGCCATTTTCGTGGGGGTGCGCCAATTTGGCGGAGGGACCGTATCTCGATTGGCGTGTGTGCGTCAATACAAAATTTTGCCGAGGGGTATTCGATCAGTCGAGGATGGCGGTTTTCCTGCCCCGGCTTCCGTCGGTCCGGGTCCGGTGGTCTACGAATGAAATAGCTGCGCCGCCTCTGCCTTCATCGATATGGGTGCGTCGGGCGGGCCTGGTGGATTCCTGTGTCGCAGGCGTCCGTGGCGCGTCAAGTGTCAGGCGTCGATCCCGTGCCTGCGGGGTGCTGTTGTCATATGCGATGAGTTCGTGGTTCGCACGGACCATGCATGTGCATTCGTAAGGGTATGTTCAGGCGATTTCGGAAATTTTGCTGCTTAATTCGTTTCGGGGTCGGGCGACTCGTGTCAATGTGTGTTGTTCGCTCGACGGGTCCTGATAATTCGATCCGTCGATGTCAAGCTGTGCCCGAAGGGGCGGAGCGGATTGTCGAACTCCGTAGTACGATCGCGTCTGCCCGCTCTCGAACGCCTTACCCCCCACCCTCCCTGAGGCGCTTGATTCGTCGGCAGTTCGCTCTTCTTTCGAGGTCGAGTCGGGCCTGCGTGTTTTTATGTGTCTCGCAAAGAGAGTGGCTGGCGTCGTTCCTGGACATTCGATCTTGAGCGCCTCCTTGTCCCCTGGAGATTTTCATGTGCACGCCTGGTGTCGGCACTGATGGTGGCATGTCCACGACGGCGGACGTCGTCCTCGCAGTGCATCCGTTCGGTGTCGCGTCGGCACGGTTCACGGCGGCCGCCGCGCGCGCGGGCGGACTGGGAGTACTCGACCTGACGGGCGATGCCCGGTCCGCTCGTGAGCAGTTGGGCCTGGCCACCGAGTGGGCGCGCTGCGGGTTCGGCGTACGGCTCGAAGAAGGGAACGGCATCCCCGCGTCGGACCTTCCTGCCTGTGTCCACACCGTGGTCCTCGTCGCCGGGGCGACAGCGGACGCTGCCGACTTCCCCGGGCAGCGCGTGCTGGCCGAAGTGACCTCCGGCGCTCAGGCGCGCGCCGCCGTGGCGGCCGGGGCGCACGGACTGATCGCCCGTGGCCATGAGGCCGGCGGCCGGGTGGGCGAGCTGAGCACGTTCGTGCTGCTGCAGCAACTGCTCGCGGACGCGTCCCACCGGCTGCCGGTGTGGGCCTGTGGCGGAATCGGCGCGCACACTGCGGCAGCAGCGGTCGCCGGTGGCGCCGCCGGTGTGGTCCTCGACACCCAGACCGCGCTCCTCGCGGAGGCGGAACTCCCCGCGGAGATCACCAGCGTGCTCGTCGGACTCGACGGCTCGGAGACCGTGGTCGAGGACGGTCTGCGCGTGCTGCGACGACGTGCCCCCGGCCCGGACGGCATCGCAGCCCCCCTGGAGATCGGCCAGGACGCGTTCCTGGCGGTCCGTTTCCAACGGTGCTGGGGCACGCTGGGCGCAGCGATACGCGGCATACGCGGGGCGGTGAGGGACGCGCTTGCCGAGGACGTGCCTGTCCTCGGGCCGGACAGCACGGGCAGCCGTGCTTTCGGTACTGGGCTCCCGGTTGTCCAGGGGCCGATGACACGGGTGAGCGACCAAGCCGCGTTCGCCGCCTCCGTGGCCGCCGAGGGCGCCTTGCCGTTCGTCGCGCTCGCCGTGTCCGACGGGCAGCGGACACGCGCGCTGCTGGAGGAGACCCGCAGCACCCTGGGCGAGGAGCCTTGGGGTGTCGGAGTCCTCGGCTTCGCCGACGAGGACATCAAGGACGCGCAACTGGAGGTCATCCGGGAGGTCCGTCCCTCGCACGCCATCATCGCCGGTGGACGTCCCGCACAGGCCGTGGCTCTTGAAGAAGTCGGCATCTCGACCTTTCTGCACGTGCCTTCGCCCGGGCTGCTGGGCCAGTTTCTCGAATCCGGTGCGCGCAAGTTCGTCTTCGAAGGCTCCGAGTGCGGTGGCCACGTCGGTCCCCGGGCCAGTTTTCCGCTGTGGCAGGCACAGCTCGACATGGTGGACGACTTCCTCGCAGCTGCCGGGAAGGGCGCCGCCGCCGAACTCCAACTGCTGTTCGCCGGCGGCGTGCACGACGAGCGGTCCGCCGCCATGGTCGCCGCCATGACCGCCCCCTTGGCCGCGCGGGGTGCCGCGATCGGAGTCCTCATGGGTACCGCCTACCTCTTCACGGAGGAGGCCGTGGCGGCAGGCGCGGTACAGCCGCTCTTCCAGCAGCAGATGGTCGACGCCGAGCGCACCGAACTGCTGGAAACCGCACCCGGTCACGCCACTCGCTGTGTCCGCAGCCCCTTCACGGACGAGTTCGCGGCCCGCAAGGAACAGCTGCGGGCCAGTGACGTGCCCAGTCGCGAGGCATGGGAGCGGCTGGAACAACTCAACGTCGGCCGACTGAGGTTGGCGAGCAAGGGCATCGAACGTGTCGGTGACGAACTGCGCGAGGCCGACGAGGACCGGCAGCGCTCCGAGGGCATGTTCATGGCCGGGCAGGTCGCCGTCCTCCGGTCGGAGGTCACCACCGTCGCCGCGCTGCACACCGCGGTGACCACCGGCGCGCAGACCTTTCTCAACAGACGCAGGGCTGCACTCGATGCCGGGTCGGACGAGCCGACCGCCGCACCCGAACCACTGGACATCGCCATCGTAGGGATGGCCTGCGTGTTCCCCGAGGCGCCCGACCTGGAGTCCTTCTGGGGGAACGTGCTGTCCGGCACCGATGCCATCACCGAGGTGCCCACCTCGCGCTGGGACCCTTCCCTCTACTACGCCGAGGACGGGGCGGGGGAACACACACCCTCGCGGTGGGGCGGCTTCCTGCCCGAGATCCCCTTCGAACCCCTGGACTACGGCATCCCGCCCACCTCCTTACCGAGCATCGAACCGGTCCAACTGCTGGCCCTCGACGTGGCGCGACGCGCGCTCGCCGACGCCGGTTACGCCGATCGTCCCTTTCGACGGGACCGTGCCTCCGTGGTGTTCGGGGCCGAGGCGGGAAGCGACCTGTCGAACACCATGACGCTCCGAACGGTCCTGCCTGCCTACGTCGGACAGCTTCCACCCGGGCTGGATGCCCAGCTGCCGCGCCTGACCGAGGACTCCTTCCCCGGTGTCCTCGCCAACGTCATTGCCGGGCGGATCGCCAATCGCCTCGATCTCGGAGGGGCCAACTACACAGTCGACGCCGCCTGTGCCTCCTCCCTCGCCGCTGTCGACATGGCCTGCAAGGAACTGACGGTCGGCACCAGCGACATGGTGCTGTGCGGCGGCGCCGACCTGCACAACGGCATCAACGACTACCTGCTCTTCGCCTCCGCGCACGCCCTGTCCCCCTCCGGCCGTTCCGCGCCCTTCGACCGTTCCGGCGACGGCATCGCACTCGGCGAGGGCGTGGCCTGTGTGGTCCTCAAGCGACTTGCCGACGCCGAACGGGACGGCGACCGGGTCTATGCCGTCGTCAAGGGCGTCGGCAGCTCCAGCGACGGCCGGGCCCTCGGCCTCACCGCGCCGCGCGCGGACGGTCAGCGCAGGGCACTCACGCGGGCCTACCTGAACGCCGGGATCTCACCGGCCGAGGTCGGCGTGGTCGAGGCTCACGGCACCGGCACCGTCGTCGGCGACCGCACCGAACTGAGCGCCCTGACCGCGGTCTTCACCGAGGCCGGAGCAGACCCCGGCGGCTGTGCCCTCGGCTCGGTGAAGTCCCAGATCGGCCACACCAAGTGTGCGGCGGGCCTCGCCGGACTGGTCAAGACCACGCTCGCCCTGCATCACGGTGTCAAGCCCCCGACGCTGCACCTGCGACAGCCGAACCCGGCCTGGGACGAACGCACCAGCCCCTTCGCCTTCCACACCAGGGCCAGGCCGTGGCCCGCGCCGCCCACCGAACGTGTCGCCGGTGTCAGCGCCTTCGGCTTCGGCGGAACCAATTTCCACGTCGTTCTGCGCGCCCACGGCGACGGCGCCCCACCCACCCACGCCTGCAACGAGTGGTCCGCCGAACTGTTCACCTTCCGCGGCGCCGACCGGGAAGCCGCCGCCAAGGCCGCCCGCGAACTTCTCGCTCTCGCCGAGTCCGACCACACCGCGCACCGGGCGCCGCGCCTGCGGGACCTCGCCCTGGCCGCCTCCCGGCGGGCCGACCTCGCGGCCGTGCGCGGCCTGCCCACGCACATCGCCGTACTGGCCTCCTCCGTGCCGGAGCTGACGGCAGCGCTTCGCCGGGCCGTCGACGGCGAACACGCTCCCGACGACGGCATCCATCTCGCGGACGGCACCGAACCGGGCGAGATCGCCTTCCTCTTCCCCGGGCAGGGCAGCCAGCGACCTGGCATGCTCGCCGACCTGTTCGTCTCCTTCCCCGAACTCCAGCGCTTCCTTCGCCTCGACGAGTCCGTCGCAGCGGCCCTCTTCCCACCCGCCTGCTTCGACGAGGCCGGACGCCAGGCCCTGGCCGAGCGTGTCACCGACACCCGTGTCGCCCAGCCGGCCCTCGGCATCACGGGACTCGCCGCCCACCATCTGCTCGGCCGTGTCGGTGTCCGCCCGGCGATGGCGGCCGGACACAGTTACGGCGAACTCGCCGCCCTCGCCGCGGCCGGCGTCCTCGGCCCCGAGGAACTGCTGTGGTGCAGCAGGGCGCGTGCCGAATCCGTCCTCGCCGCCTGCGGCGACGACCCCGGCACCATGGCCGCGGTCACCGCCTCGGCACCGGAGGCCGCTGCCGCCCTGGAGGAGGCGGGCTTATCCGATTCCGTCGTCGTCGCCAACCACAACTCACCGCGCCAGACAGTGATATCAGGCCCCACCGACGACGTGGAGACAGCCGTGGAGCGGCTGCGCGAGCAGGGGCTGAAGGCGAAACGGATCGCCGTGGCCTGCGCCTTCCACAGCACCCTGGTCGCCACCGCCGGAGGCACCTTCGCGGCGATGCTGGCCTCGGTACCGCTGGAGACACCGTCCATCCGCGTGTGGTCCAACCGCACTGCCGCGGTCTATCCCACCACCCCCGAGGCGATACGCGCCGAACTGGCCGCCCAGATCGGATCGCCGGTCCGCTTCGTCGAGCAGATCGAGGGCATGTACGAGGCAGGTGCCCGAATCTTCGTCGAAGCGGGACCCGGGGCGGTGCTGACCAGGCAGGTCACCGAAATCCTCGGCGACCGCCCGCACCGCACCGTCACCCTGGAGGCCCGGCGCGGCACGGGCCTGACCGGATTCCTTGCCGCGCTCGCCGAACTCGCCGTCGCCGGGGCCGACGTACGCACCGGTTGGCTGTTTCAGGGCCGCGACGCCGTCGATGCGGTCCAGGCCCCCCGCCGCAGGCGCGCGGGCTGGACCATCGACGGCCACCTCGTCCGCACCTCCGACGGCGCCATCCCCGCCACAGCTCTGCATCCCGCCCAGCGCATCCCGGAGGCACTTGTGACCAATCGTTCCGGCAGACACGCAGAGCATGGAAACGTGCTCCGCACCGAACCCCTCCAAGGCGCGTCGGGGACCGGAGGCGATGCCCTCATCAGTGAATTCCTGCGCACCAGCCGGGACATGATCGCCGCTCAGCGCGACGTTCTGCTGAGCTACCTCGCCGCCGACCCCGGCGTCCGGACCGGACCGGAGTCCGTGGGATACGCACCCCGTGAGCTGAACGGAGCGATTCTCCCCGTGACTGCGGCACCCGTCGACGAGACGGTCCCGGAGCCCACCGCGCCGCAGCCCGCGCCGGACCCTGCGCCGACCGAGCTGACCACGGATGCGGTCCTCGCGGCCGTCCTGGACGTGATAGGCGAACGAACCGGCTATCCGGCAGACATGATCGAACCCGATCTGGATCTCGAGGCCGACCTGAGCGTCGACTCCATCAAGCGCGCCGAGATCGTCGGCCGGCTCGCTCGACGGCTCCAGTTGCCCGCCACCGACGATGCCGCCACGGAGAAGCTGACCAGGGCGCGCACTGCGGCGGGCATCGCCGAACTGATCGTCGCCGCGCGGCAGGACGACACTCCACCGCCCGAGCCCCCCGCTTCCGAGCCCGCCGCGACAGAACCGGCCTCACCGCCCGCCCACGCCGAAGCAGTCGTCACGGCCCCCAAACGGCTGGTGATGTCGGAATACGACCTCGCGCCCGCCCCCCTGGAGCCCACCGAACTCGCCGGACGGACATTCCTGGTCATCGGCGAAGGCCCGCTCGCGGTGGCCGTCGCCGAGCGGCTCGACTCCTGCGGTGCCCGGACGGTGACCGCCACCAAAATCCCCGAGGGCGACCGTTTCGACGGCCTGATCCACCTCGCCTCCCCGGACGGCGGTCCGGCCCACGAGCCGGTGCTGCCCGGCGCCGTCCCCCTCTACCAGTCCGCCCTGGCCGCCGGGCCACGCCGACTACTGGTCGTCGGTGCCTCCGAGGGCCTGCGCGGACTGTTCCGCTCACTGTCCAGGGAGTACCCGCAGACCATCGCCCGCGTCATCGAACAGCCTGCCGGCGCAGACCCGTCCGTCGCGGCCGATGCGATCGTCGCGGAGCTGACCTCCACCGACCGCGAGCCGGTCGTGCTGCGCACGGGGAACACCCGGCGTGGACTGCGGATGACCGAGACCGACCGCGGCGTCCTGGGCAGCGCCGGCGCCGGCCCCTCCGACGACGGCGCCGCCGAGGCTGCGGCTCTCGGACTGGACGACGAGTCGGTGGTACTCCTCGTCGGCGGGGCGCGTGGCATCACTGCCAGGTTCGCCACCGTCCTTGCCACCGCTGCCCGCTGCCGCCTGGAGCTCTTCGGCCGCACGCCGTTGCCCGTCCCGGAAACCCCCGCGACGGCTGCCACCACTGAAGCCGAGCTGCGAGCCGAGCTGATCGCGGGCGGCATGAGATCCCCGGCTCAGGTCGAACGGGAGATCGGAAGGATCCAGGCCGAGCAAGAGGTCCGCGACACCGTCCACCGACTCACCCGGCTGGGCAGCCGTGTGCGCTACCACTGCGTGGATGTGCTCGACACCGAGGCCGTGCATCGCGCGGTGAAGGACGTGCACGCCGAACACGGCAGACTCGACGCGGTCGTCTACGCGGCCGGTGTGATCGAGGACAAGCTGTTCGCCGAGAAGTCCCCGGAGTCCTTCCACCGGGTCTTCGGCACCAAGACCGACGGCGCCAGGACTCTGCTCGACGCCGTCGACGGACTCTCGCACGGCCCCCGCCTCGCAGTACTGTTCGGCAGCATCGCGGCCACCCTGGGCAACCGCGGCCAGACCGACTACGCCGCGGCCAACGACGCCCTCGAAGCCATCGGCCGCGCTTGGGGTGACCGGAGCGACCGCCGCGGGCTGACGGTCCATTGGGGTCCGTGGGCGCCCACCGGCACCAACAACGGCATGGTCACGCCGGAACTGATGCGCACCTACGCAGCACGCGGCATCCGCCTCATCGATCCCGACGAGGGCGCCATGAGCCTGCTGCGCGAACTGGCGTGGGGCCCGCAGGAGAGCGCCGTCGTCGTCTACACCGCGTCGGGGTGGTGACCGCCGCGATGGCCAGGGCCTGCCCGATCGCCATCGTCGGTATGGCCGCGCTCTTCCCAGGAGCGCCCGACCTCGACACGTACTGGCACAACCTCGTCCATGGCGTCGACGCGATCACCGACGTTCCCGCGGCCCGCTGGGACGCCGTGTACTACGCCCCGGACGCCGGACGCCGTGCTGACCGTGTCTACTGCCGGCGCGGAGGTTTCATCGACGACCTCGCCCACGTCGACGTCACCGCATTCGGGATCATGCCCGCCTCCGTGCAGGCCACCGAACCCGACCAGCTGATCGCACTGCGGGTGGCGTCCCAGGCGGTCCGCGACGCGGGCGGCGCCGACCGGCTCTTCACCGACCGGCGCCGCACCGGAGTCATCCTGGGCCGCGGCGGATACCTCACCCCCGGCCTGGTCCGCCTCGACCAGCGGGTGCGCACCGCCGGCCAGCTCGTGCGTACGCTGCGGGAACTCCTGCCAGAACTCGGAAAACAGCGCCTCGAGGAGGTGCGTCGCGCCTTCACCGACCAACTGGGCCCCGAGGCACCGGAGTCGGCCATCGGGCTCGTGCCCAGCCTGGCCGCCTCCCGGCTGGCCAATCGACTGGACCTGCGGGGCCCGGCCTATACGGTGGACGCCGCGTGCGCCTCCTCACTCATCGCGGTCGACCATGCGACCCGCGAGCTGGAGAGCGGCCGGTGCGACGTCGTCCTGGCCGGGGGAGTCCACCACTGTCACGACATCACGCTGTGGAGCGTGTTCTCACAACTCGGTGCCCTGTCCCGGAGCGAGCGCATCCGGCCGTTCCACCGGGACGCCGACGGGGTGCTCATCGGCGAGGGCACCGGCGTCGTGGTGCTCAAACGGCTCACAGACGCCGACCGCGACGGCGACCGGATCTACGCCGTGATCACCGGCACCGGCGTCGCCGGCGACGGCCGCACCGGCAGTCTGTTCAGCCCGGACTCCGCGGGCCAGGCCGAGGCGATCCGCGAGGCATGGCGCAGTGCCGGCCGGGACCCCGCCGAGCCCGGTTCCGTCGGGCTGCTCGAAGCCCACGGCACCGCCACCCCGGCGGGCGACACCGCCGAGCTGGAGACGGTCGCCGCGGTCTTCGGCCCGCCGGGCGACGCGCCCCGCGGCGTGATCGGTTCGGTGAAGTCCATGATCGGCCACACCATGCCGGCCGCGGGGATCGCCGGGCTCATCAAGGCCGCACTCGCCGTGCACCATGGCGTTCTCCCGCCGACCCTGCACTGCGACGACCCGCACCCGGCACTCGCCCGCACCCGCTTCACCACCGTGGACGCCGCGGTGCCGTGGGTGACCGACACCCACGGCACCGTACGCCGTGCCGCGGTCAACGCCTTCGGCTTCGGCGGCATCAACGCCCATGTCGTCCTGGAACAGCCCGCCTCCGCCGCTGCTGGGTCCGTCACCGGCGTACCCCCGGCCGTGGTGCGCGAGCCCGAACGGGTGCTGCGGCTGGCAGCCACATCACCCGCCGAACTGGCCCGCCTGCTCGACCGCGACGACGCAACCCTCCTCGCCACCGCCTCGGACGAGACCGGGCCCGAGCCCGCCGGCCCGGTCCGGCTCGGCGTGGTGGACCCGACGGCCAAACGGCTGGCGCTGGCCCGCAAGGCGGTCGACCGGGGCCGACCATGGCGAGGAAAGAGCGACCTGTGGTTCGTTCCGGAGCCGCTGCTGGGTGACGCCGGCGGCCGTCTCGCCTTCGTCTTTCCCGGCCTCGAAGCCGACTTCGACACCAACTGCGACGACGTGGCACGCCACTTCGGCCTGCCGTGGTCGCTTTCCGGCAGCGACGTCACGGTCGGCGACATCGGCCGTCAGGGCACCGGTGTATTCCAACTCGGCCGCCTCCTGCACGCCGCACTGGAGCGGATGGACATCGTGCCCGACGCGCTTGCCGGGCACAGCCTCGGCGAGTGGACCGCCATGGCCGCCGCCGGGATCCACGCTCAAGAGGAGGTCGATGCCTTCCTGGCCACGTTCGATCCGGACGCCCTGCGTGTGCCGGGACTGGCCTTCGCGGTGATCGGTGCGCCCGCGGATCGCGTCATGGAAGCCCTCGACGGGCAGACGCAGGTCGTGCTCTCGCACGACAACGCCCCTCACCAGTCCATCGTCTGCGGCCCTTCGGACGCGGTCGAAGCATTCGTCGGCCTCTTCCGCGAACGGGGTGCGATCTCGCACATCCTGCCGTTCCGGTCGGGCTTCCACACCCCCATGCTCCGGCCCTATCTGGACCCGATACGGAAAGCGGCGGACACCTACACGCTGCAGCCCGCACGGCTGCCCGTCTGGTCCGCCACCACGGCGGGGGAGTACCCCTCGCGACCGCGAGAAATACGGGAGCTGTTCGTACGACACCTCCTGGAACCGGTCCGCTTCCGCCAGATGACCGAGGCCATGCACGCGGCCGGCTTCCGCGCCTTCGTCCAACTCGGAGCCGGCCAGGTCGGCTCACTGATCGCGGACACGCTGCGGGGCTCCGAACACCTCGTGGTCGCCGCCCACTCCCCGCACCGTTCCGGCCTTCCCCAACTGCGTCGCGTGGCCACGGCGTTGTGGGCCGACGGAGCCAGGCCGAACACGGCCGCGCTCCGCCCCACTCCCGCGCGAGAGGTCGCGCACCGCTCGGTCCGGCTCGACCTCGGCGGCGCGCTGATCTCCCTCGACGAGCCCACGCGTACGGAGATCGGCGCCGCCCTGGCGCGGCCGCACCGGGTGGCCGAAGGCACGCTGCCGTCCGCCCTCGACGCCCTCGCCGCCGAGGACCCGCTGGCCGCCGAGTTCTCCGCGCTGCTCGACGACACGGCAGCGCTCGCGGCGGACGTCCTCGCCGCGCGTCGGTACGGCGGCCCGCGATCCACCGCGCCTCGGGCTTCCGCGCACGCTCCGCGGCCGAACGGGCCCTCCGCCGGCCCGCCACCGTCCACCCCGCGTGAACTGCGGACCTCGCTGCGGGTCTCGATCGACACCATGCCGTACCTGCTCGACCACTGCTTCTTCAAGCAACCGCCGCAGGCCGCTCCCGCAGACCGCTGGCCCGTCGTACCCGGCACCACCATCATCGGGCACATGATGGATTTCGCCGAACAGGCGGCTTCCGGCCTGCGCGCGGTCGCTGTCCACGACGTCCGGCTCAACCAGTGGATCAACGCCATCCCCGCGGTGGACGTTCCCGTCCACATCACCCCCGAGACCCCGCACCCCTCCGGTGCTGCCCGGGTGACGGCCACCCTCGGTCCCTACGCCCGAGCCATCGTCGAACTCGCCCGGGAACACGGCCCCCTGCCGGCCACCGCCTGGACCTTCCCGAAGGAGGAGGAACGCCCCTGCGAGCTGACAGGCCGTGAGCTGTACACCCGTCGTTGGATGTTCCATGGCCCACGCTTCCAGGGCGTCACCGAACTGACCGCGATCGGCGACGCCCACGTCCGAGGAGTCATCACCACCCCACCCGCTCCGGGAGCCCTGCTGGACAACGTCGGCCAACTGCTCGGCTACTGGATCATGGCCCAACTCCCCACCCGCACCACCGTCTTTCCCGTCGGCATGCGCGAGATCCGCTTCCACGGCGCGCCCCCCGAGCCGGGCGAACGGCTCGACTGCCTGATCCGTATCGCCTCCGTCACCGACACCACGCTCGAAGCCGACATGCAACTGGTCCGACAGGGCCGGGTCTGGGCCGAACTCGCAGGCTGGCGCGACCGCCGCTTCGACAGCGACCCGCACATCCGCCGGGTGGACCGCGAACCGGAACACCACACCCTCTCCGAGCCGCAACCCGGCGGCTGGGTCCTGCTCCACGAACGCTGGCCCGACCTGGCCACCCGCGAGCTGATCATGCGGAACATGCTGGCGGGCGAGGAACGGACAGCCTACGAAGCACACACGCCCCGCGGCCGCCGCCAGTGGCTGCTCGGCCGGATCGCGGCCAAGGACGCCGTGCGCCGACGATTGTGGGACGCCGGAAACGGCGGGATCTTCCCCTCCGAACTACGGGTCGTCAACGACCCGTCCGGCCGCCCGCACGTCACCGGCGCCTACGGCCGTACCCTCCCCGACCTCCACATCTCCCTCGCGCACCGGGCGGAGGCCGCGGTCGCGATCGCCGGAAACGGCCCCTGCGGAATCGACATCGAAGAGGTGATCGACCGTCCGGGCGGAACCCTTGAGGTGGCGCTCGGCGCCCGGGAGCGGGACCTCGTCGCTTCACTGGCCCGCGACACCGGCGAACCCGAGGCCCTGTGGTTCACCCGCTTCTGGACCGCCAAGGAGGCTGTCGGCAAGGCACTCGGCACGGGCCTGGCCGGAGCCCCGAAGAGCTTCGAGATCAAGGCCGCCACCGGTACGGCACTGACCGTCCTCACCGGCGGTGACACCTACCACGTCCATCACCGGACGGTCGGCAGCCCACCCGGACTGCCCCCCAGGAACTACGTCGTCGGTTGGACGACCGCCCACGATGAGGAGAGCGACGATGACTGCTGAAGACCACCGCGCCGTACCGCCCACTCCGCTCGAACCGGCCGTGCTGGAGGAGGTGACCGGCATGCTGCGGGAGGTGCTCGGCGAGTACGAGCTCACGGACACCGCGATCACCATGGACACCCGTTTCCACGACGACCTCGAATTGGAGAGCATCGACCTCGTCACGCTCTCCGCGGCGCTGCGCGAACACTACGGCGACACCGTCAACTTCGCCGCGTTCATCGCGGACCGCGGACTTGAGGAGATCATCGCTCTGACCGTGGGCGATCTCGTGCTCCACGTCGTGGCCTCCCTCCCGGCCGCTCGCGAGGCGGTCTGAGCATGGCGAAGATCCGCGTCGGCGAACTCGACGTCCACGTACAGCGCATGTCCGCGGCCGGTTCCCCGGCCGAGAGCCCGCCGCCCCTCGTGGTGCTGATCCACGGCCTGCTCATCGACAGCCTGGCGAGCTACTACTTTTCGCTCGGCCCCGCCTTCGCCGAGAACGGCATGGACGTCCTCATGTACGACCTGCGCGGGCACGGACGGACCAGTCGGCCTGCTGCGGGCTACCGCCTGGAGGACTTCGTCTCGGACCTGGACGAACTCCTCGACGCACTCGGGGAGGACCGCCCGGCGCACGTCGTGGGCAACTCCTTCGGCGGCGTCATCGCCTACGGGCTCGCCGCCGCCCGGCCCGACCGCGTCCGGTCCGTCATCGCGATCGAGTCCGAACCGCCGATGAAGTCGTGGGCCGAGAAGATGGCCGCGGGCCTCACCGGCGAAGAAGGCGGCCTGTTGGTCAAGGATGTGCGCACCTGGCTCGCCGCGGACCCCCGGCGCAACCCGCGCCCCTTCCAGCTCGCCGGACGGATCCTGGAGAGCACCACGCTGAGGGAGGACCTCCCGCGCAGCCGTGTCCTGGGCGACGGGCTCGCCGGCATCCGCTGCCCCGTCTTCGCCCTGTACGGTGCCGACTCCGAACTCTCGGGCCAGGCCGGCCGTTTGGCCGCCACCCTCGCGCACTGCCGCACCGTCGTCCTGCCCGACCAGGGACACTCGGTGCTCGTGGAGCGTACGAAGGAGACGGCCGACCTGATATCGGGCTGGCTCGCGGACGACATCCACACACCCCTGAAGGCGGGCTAGCATGAGCCGGTTCCTGTTCGTCGTCCCGCCCCTCGTCGGCCACGTCAACCCGGCGGTCGGCACCGCGGCCGTGCTCGCCGCGCGCGGCCACGACATCGCCTGGGCCGGACCTGTCGACCTGGTGCGCCGCCTGGCCGGACCCGACGCACACGTGTTCCCTTGTGTGCCGCCCGACGCGAAACCGGACCACGCCGGGGAGATCGTGGGCCGGACGGGTCACCTGAAGGGCCCCGCGGCCTTCCAGTTCCTGTGGGAGCGCTTCCTGATCCCGCTCGCCGACCACATGGCCCCCCGCATACGCACGGCCATCGAGGAGTTCCGCCCGGACGTCGTGATCGCCGACCAGCAGACCATCGCGGGCGGCATCGTCGCCGAGTCGCTCGGCCTGACCTGGGTCACCTCCGCCACCACCTCGGCCGAACTGGTCGACCCGCTCGCGGGCATGCCCAAGGTGGCAGCCTGGTCGGACGGCCTCATCGAGGCGCTGCGTGGCCGGATCGCGGACGGCAGGGGCGCTGCCGACCCGAGGATGTCCCCGTACGGCGTCCTCGCCTACACCACCAGAGCCCTGCTCGGCCCGGTCGCACTCCCCGAACAGGTATGGCTGGTGGGCCCGTCCCTCACCGACCGCCCGGCGCCGACCGACTTCCCCTGGGAATGGCTGGAAGGGACCGAGCGCACCGTCCTCGTCAGCCTGGGCACCGCCAACGCGGAAGCGGGCGGGCCGTTCCTGAACGCCGCGGTCCAGGCGCTGTCCGGCCTGCCCGGAGTACGCGCCGTCGTCGTCGACCCCGCCCACAACGTTGCCGCAGCAGGTGAGAACATCCTGCTGCGTCCGCACGTGCCGCAACTGCCGTTGCTCGCCCACGTGGACGCCGTCGTCTGCCATGCCGGGCACAACACGGTCTGCGAGGCGTTGTGGAACGGCGTCCCCCTGGTGGTCGCCCCCATCAGGGACGACCAGCCCATTGTCGCGGGCCAGGTCACGGCCGCGGGCGCGGGCGTCCGGTTGCGCTTCGGCCGTGCCGACGCGGGGCGGATCGCCGACGCCGTCGGCACCGTCCTGGACGAGGCCGCCGGATACCGTGACGCTGCGCGTGCGATCGGCCGTTCGTTCCGGGCGGCAGGCGGCAGCGTGGCCGCGGCCGACCGTCTCGAAGGCCTCCTGCCGCGTGCCACATCGCCATCCATACGCCGCGGCCCGCGCCCGCATGACGTCGAGCAGGGCGCGGCCCGCCGTGCCGTGCGAGGCTGCTCGCGGGGGCGGTGACGCGCGATCCGGACACGCGGGAGGCGACGTGGGCCCCGACAGGCAGGAGATACCGCGGCACGGAACGGAAAACGGCTCGGTGCTGCGCCGCAGAACCCTCTTGAAGGCGGGCGTCGGGCTCGGCTCGGCGACGGTCGGCGCCTGCGCCCCTTCCCCTCCCGGCCGCGACAGTCGGGCGGCGGCTTCGCACCGGCCCGAGGCGGAACGGGAACGTCCAGGGACACCCGACTGGCGTATCCGGTCGCAGGGTCCGGCGACGGCCGTCGCCGGGTACGCCGACCGGGTGAGTGTGACACCGGGCGAGGAGTGCGGTCTGTACGTCTCGACGAGCGCCTCGTCCTTCCGCGTCTCGGCCTTTCGTATCGGCTGGTACGGCGGGGCCGAGGCCCGGCTCGTCTGGTCGTCCGAGCGCATACCGGGCCGCGTCCAGGCGGAGCCGCGCTTCCTGACCGACACCCGCACGGTCCGCGCGGGCTGGCGGCGCACACTGAGCTTCGGCACGGCAGGCTGGCCGGAGGGTGCGTATCTGCTCCGGCTCGACACGGAGGACGGTCACCAGCGCTACGTCCCGTTGATCGTGCGCTCCGCGCACGGCACGGGCCGGACGGTACTGATGCACGCGCCCGCCACCTGGCAGGCCTACAACCGGTGGGGCGGCTACAGCCTCTACGAGGGCCCCTCCGGGGCGTACGCCGCACGGTCCCTCGCCGTGAGCTTCGACCGGCCCTACGACTCCGACGGCGCGGAGAAGTTCATGGTGTACGAGCGGGCGGCGGTGGTGCTCGCCGAACGGCTCGGCATCCCGCTCGCGTACACCACCGGGGTCGACGTGCACCGCGACCCGGAGGTACTGCACGGGGCGGTCGCCGTCATCTGCCTCGGTCACGACGAGTACTGGACCCCGCAACAGCGTCAGCACGTCGCCGGGGCCCGCGACGCCGGCACCAACGTGGGCTTCCTGGGCGCCAACACCTGCTTTCGCCGCGTCCGCCTGGAGCAGGACGGGACAGGGCCCGAGCGCACGGTGGTCTGCTACAAGTCCTCCTTCCCGGCCGATCCCTACTACACCACCCACCCCTCCTTGGTGACGACGGACTTCCGCCGGTCCCCGGCGTCCGACCCGGAGTCCTCGCTGACGGGCGTGCTCTACGAGGACTATCCGACGGATGCGCCCTATGTCGTCCACGCGGCGGATCACTGGCTGTACGAGGGAACGGGGGTACGCCCCGGCGACGGCTTCGACCATCTGGTCGGTGTGGAGTACGACCGGGTCACCCCGGGCGCGCCCGTCCCCGAGCCCCTGGAGATCACGGCCCATTCCCCTCTGGTGTGCAAGGGGCGCCGCAGCAACAGCGACTCGGCGTACTACACCGCGCGCAGCGGAGCGGGCGTCTTCGCGACCGGCACCATGCGGTGGGTGGAGGCCCTGATGGCCGGAACCCCCGAGGGCGGGCGTGACCACCGTATGGACGCCCGTACCCGTGTCTTCGTCACCCGCACGACGGAGAACCTCCTGCGTGCGTTCGCGCAAGGCCCCGCCGCCCACCACCGGCCCGCACCGCGTCCGAACGTGGCGGAGGTGTACAAGGACAGGGAAGGAAGCAACTCCCCGCCCGTCGCTCCCGGCCTGCTCCGGGCGGACATCCGCTGACCGATGGCCCATACGCCCGCGACAGCTCCAGGAATCGCGGTGCCTGCCGGTGAGCGCCTCCGGACCGCACATGACCGTCCGCTCGCCTCGCGAACGGCACCGAGGGTCACACACTGCATTGCCGCTGGTCACCGTCACGGACCGGGTACCGGGAGCCGTCACACCGGAAGGGACGGCGACCGGCATCGCGTACCGGGCCCGCCGGCGTCGGGCCCGGTACGCGGTCCGGCCGCTGTGCCGTGTCAGCGAGCCCTGGTCGTCTGCCACCAAAGGCGGACGGCTGACACTTTTCGGGTACGATCCGGTGAAACAGGTACCCGGCTCGGTTCCCCGGTCGTCTACACACACGAACCGCCTGGGCGGCTCAGGGCCGGCTCAGTCTCTGGAACAGTGCCTCGATCGCGTCCTTGTCGGCTATCAGCGGCAGCGTGTCGAAATACAGCTCCCACTCTCCTCCGGCGCCGAACCGCTCGACGATCCCGAAGGGCACGTTCTCCCCCTTGACGCTGCTCACCGTGCCGTGCCACTCCACATAGGTCGTGGTCCGGCCGAACGCGACCTGGCCCGCCTTCAGCCTGACGTCGGCGTGGTCGAAGAGGCGCTTGAGGTAGGCGGTCTTGCCCGCGGTGGTGGCGAGCGGCCCGGACAGGCCGGGGCCGGTCAGCCTGGCGTTCCCCATCCGCCCGGTCAGCGCGGCGATGTCCTCACCGTTCCACGCCGTCAGCCGGTCCGTGATCTCGTCGGCCCGGAACCGCTCCGGTGTCGCACCGCTCACCGGCCCCTCGTCGGCGACCCCTTCGAACAGGTTTCGCAGCTCGGGAGCGGCCGAGCGGTACACCGTGTAACGGTCGTAGTAGCGCCGGGCCTGGATGGTCTTCCCGTCGTCGGACAGCAGATTGCGGGCGATCTGGGGGTAGGCGACCCTGTGCCCCTTGACCGTGACCTCGTTCCATTGACCGAACATCATCACCGCGCCGTCGGCCACCACATCGGTGCCCCGGTAGCGCAGGTCGGGGACGATCCGCAGCGAACCGGTGATCGAGGTCCCGATCGATGCGTGGCCGTGTTGCGGTGAGGCGCCCGCTTCCCACAAGGTCGCCTCCGGGTCGAAGATGTCCAGGTACGCGGCGATCCTCGGGTGGCCGAAGTCGCCCGGACTCGGCGGCGTGCCGGTCGGCATCTCCCCGAAGGCGATCTGCCGCTTGAGGAATGCGCAGCCGTTCGGGGTGAGCCGGCCTTCCAACCGGTCCAGCTTGTCGCGGACCTCGGCGCACTCGACGCCCCCCGACCTCACGGTGGTCGACGCCGATGGACCGGCGACCGCCGCACCGAGGGACGACATGGTGACGAGCGCCGTCGTGAAGACCACGGTCCGTGTCTTCAACGTTCCCGGACGTCGTACCAGCCGACTCGCGATCATGGTGATCCCCTTTCGTTCGTTCCGCTGTACTGCGAGCCGGGCCCGGTCTCTTGAGCACGACGGTATGCGGGTCCGGAGGCCGGGGAATCGGTCAGGACTTAGGTAATTGCTCCTGACGGTCACCGCGGCCGGAGGGCGCGATAGGGTCCGCGCATGCTGTATGGGCGGAAGAACGAGCAGGTCAGGCTCGAAGGATTGCTCGCTGCCGCCGCCCGGGGCGCCAGCGCGGCGCTGGTCGTGCGCGGCGAACCCGGCATCGGCAAGACGGCGCTGCTGGACCACGCGGTCACGCTGGCAGCCGGTGTGCGGGTGCTTCGTGGCCAGGGGATCGAGACCGAGGGCGAATTGCCGTTCGCCGGCCTGCACCTGCTGCTCCACTCCGTTCTGGGAAGGGCGGAGAACCTGCCCGGTCCGCAACGCCGGGCGTTGATGGGGGCCTTCGGCCTGACCGCGTCCGAACAGCGGGCGGAGCCGTTGTTCGTGGGCCTGGCCGTCCTGTCCCTGCTGTCCGAACTGGCCGAGCGCGGCCCACTGCTGTGCGTGGTGGACGACGCCCAGTGGCTGGACCGCGGCTCCGCCGAAGCGCTGTTGTTCGCCGCGCGGCGCATGCGTGCCGAGGGGATCGTGATGCTCTTCGCCGCGCGTGGTTCCCGGGACGCGTTTCCCGGTCAGGGACTTGAGGAGCTCCACCTCGATGCCCTGGCCCCCCAGGACGCGGCCCGGCTGCTGGACCGGAGTGGGCGGGAGCTGCCCGCAGCGCTGCGCGACCAGGTCCTGGCCGTCGCGCACGGCAATCCGCTGGCGCTGCTCGAACTACCCGCTGCCATGGCCCATGGGACGACGGACGGGCAGCCGCTCGCCGGACCGCCCGAGGGCGCGCTGCCGCTCACCGATCGGCTGCGGCACACCTTCGGCGGCCAGTTGGACGCGCTGCCCGCCCCCACCCGGACGCTGCTGCTGCTCGCCGCGGCCGAACACCACGGAGACCTGGACCTCGTGGTGCGCGCCGCCGCACCGCTGGGCGCCGGGCCCGCCGACTTCGCGCCCGCCGAACGGGCCGAGCTCGTCCGGGTGACCGGACAGAGCGTCGTGTTCCGCCACCCCCTGGTTCGGGCCGCCGCATACCGGCAGGCGTCGTACGGCGACCGGCTCACCGCACACCGCGCGCTCGCCGACGCGCTGGCCGGCCCCGGAGCGGCCGAAACCGGAGCCACCGGTCCCGGTGCGAGCGGATCCGACGTGGCGGACCGCCGCGCCTGGCACCTGGCCGCCGCGACGCGGGGTCAGGACGAAACGGCCGCCGCCGACCTGCAGGCCGCCGCCGAACGAGCGCGGGCCCGGGGCGGCTACGCCGCCGCGGCGGCAGCACAGGCGTATGCCGCCCGGCTCACTCCGGACCTGGGCAGACGCACCCACCGGCTTGCCGTCGCGGCCGAGACGGCCGCGGAGGCCGGCGCTTTCGACCAGGCACGCGACCTGGCGCAACAGGCACTGGCGCATGTCGACGACCCCGCACTCAGAGCCCGGTTGCTCCAGGTACGGGCTGCCGCGGACTTCGGCAGGGGCGCCCTTCGCGACGCGAACGTCCACATGGTCGAAGGAGCGGCGCTCGCCGCCGACCACGATCCGAGCCAAGCACTCACGATGACCCTTGAGGCAGTGCACATCGCCTGGTTCATCGAGGACGGCGGCGTACGCCCCAGGACCGCCCGGCAGGTGGCCGCCTGCCCGATCCCGTCCGGGCACCCGCTGGTACCGGTCGCGGTGCTGCTGCAACGGCTGGTGTCGGTGTGGGAGGGCCGGAGCGAGACCGAGCCGTCCTTCGCCGAGGTCGTCCGCGACGCTCAGGAGGCCCTGGCCGACGAACCACGCGGCCTCGTCCTGGTCAGCGCCGCCATGCTGGCCGGAGCACAGGACGAGGAGCTGTACGAACTCGCCTCCACGCTCGTGTCCCTGGGCCGAGAGCACGGCAGAATCGGCTGGCTCCCGCCCGCACTGAGCTATCTCACCGCGGCGCAGTTCGCGCTGGGCCGGCCCCGCGCCGCGCTCGACAGCGCCAGTGAGGCGCTGCGCCTGAGCCACGACACCGGACAGACCCAGTGGACGGGACAGTTGAACGCGATCCTCGCCGTGATGGCCGCCGCCGCGGGCGACGGGGAACGCTGCCGTGCTCTTGCCGCACAAGCCCTCGACGCCACCCCGGCTCCCAACATCGGCGGCGCCCACTGGGCCCTGGGCCTGCTCGCGCTCGGCGAGGGGCGGGCTGCGGAGGCGCTGCCCCACCTCGAGGCGCTCGCCGAAGGCCCGGAGCGGTATCTGGCCCACTCCACGCGCAGCATCCCCGACCTGGTCGAAGCCGCGGTACGGGTAGGCGAGACGCACTCCGCGAAGCGCGCCTTCACCCGCCTGAGCGACTGGGCCCGCTGGGCACAACAGCCCGCTGCCGATGCGCTGGTGATGCGCTGCCGGGCGCTGCTGTCGGCCGGCGAGGAAGCCGAGAGGTATTACTCGGCGGCCTTGGAACTGCACGAGCGGGCGCCCCGGCCGTACGAGGAAGCGCGCACCCGGCTGGTGTACGGGGAATGGCTACGGCGCGACCGGCGCAAGGCAGAGGCAGGTGTGCAACTGCGTGCCGCGCAGCGTGCCTTCGACCGGCTCGACGCCGAGCCCTGGTCCCGCCGGGCCCGTACCGAACTGGGCGCCACCGGCATCCCGGCCCCGGACCAGCGGCCCGTCGGCGTCCTGTCCAGCCTGACCCCCCAGGAGTCGCAGATCGTACGAATGGCCGCGCGCGGACTGTCCAACAAGGAGATCGCGGCCCGGCTCTTCCTCAGTCCCCGGACCGTCGGACACCACCTCTACAAGGCGTACCCCAAGCTGAACGTCAGCTCCCGGGCGCAGCTCCCGGCGGTCGTCCCCGTCGACGACTGCCGCACTACGTGACCGCCGAGGCCACCCATCCGATCAGGGGAGAGAGAGGCCGCCAGGCGGACCGGCCGGCGGGCAGGGTCCGCTCCCACCCCGCGTCGGGATGCCGGAAACGGCGGCGTCACCGAGGGGGACGTCGAAGCGGACGTTGAAGCGGACGTCGACCGTGGTCGTCGCCTGCGCGGTGACGCGCACGAGGGACGGCCGCCCCGGGGGCCGTCCCCAGCGCCGCGCCGACGGTGCCGGCGGGGACACGGACGCCGACCGTCACCCCGTTGACGTGGAGGGCGCCGGGGTCCTGCCACCACTGGTCACCGAAGGGCGACGCCGCGACGGATTCCGCCGCGCCGAGCGGAGAGGCGGTGGTGTCCACGGAAGTCGTCCGGTCGGATCAGGCGGTGAAAGCGGTGCCGTCCAAGGTCCAGTGGGGGTCGGGGGTGATGCCGAGGGCGGTGTAGACATGGGCGGCGACGTCGGCGTGGTGGAGGGCCGACGGAGCCGTACCGGCGGGCAGCCCGGGACCGCACGCGGCGATCCAGGCCGTGCGCTCCTGCGGGCTGCGTCCGCCGTGGCCCCCTTCGTCGCGGTGGCCGTGGTCGGTCACCACGATGACCGTCCAGTCCTCCGCCGCATGGCCGGGACGCTGTCGTACGGCAGTGAGCAGCCGGCCGAGCCGCCGGTCAGCGGCCTCGATCGACCGGCGGTACTCCTGGCCGCAGCCGAGGAAGTGGGCGGTCTCGTCGACTGCACCGAGGTAGACGAAGCCGGCGTGGAGGTCGTCGTCCACGCCGAGGAGATGTTCCGCCTCGGCGGTCACCTTCTCGTCCACCTCCTCCCAGCCTTCGGGAGTGTCCTCGCGGGGAGCGATGTAGGCGAGCCGGGCCGGGGCGACGAAGAGCGGACCGCCCTGCTGCGCGAGGAAGAGCGGTGCCCAGCCTCCGACGGCGAAGGTCCGCCGTCCGCAGTCGGCGGCGAGACGGGTCGTGAAGTCGGGGAAGACGTCGAGGCGGTTGCCGTCGAAGCGGTTGGCCCACACGCCGTGCTTGGCGACACCGACGCCGGTGACGACGGTGGTCCAGCACGGGCCCGACATCGTGGGGGTCACGGAGTCCACCTCGACGGGCGCCAGGAAGCCCGCGCGGGCGATCCCGTCGAGGTGGGGCGTGGCGAGTTCGGGGAGCAGGTCGAGGCGTACGCCGTCGATGCCGACCACCAGTACGCGGGCGGTGTTCTGGGAGGTGTCCTGTGCGGTGTCCATGGGCGGATCCAGACGTGTCGTGGCGGGCGAGGAAGGCGGGGCGTGGGCGTGGAGGGGGCGTGCTGCTCAGGGGCCGACGCGGCGGAGCCGGATCAGGCTGCTGGCGTAGTCGCCGGCGGGAAGCCGCGGGTCGATGCCCTGGTGCACCAGGACGGTGCCGCTGTACACCCGGTCGAGGTCCGGGTCCAGGTAGTGGGCCCCGGCGTCGAGTGCGGGCAGCCGCACGGGGGCGGGGCGGTGACCGAACCGGGTTGTGGGGCGCCAGACGAGGAGCACGTGCTCGCTGTCGTCGGACGCCGCGTAGTGCACGGCGGTCACCGGGCCGGCCGGGGTGATGCGGTGCTGGTGCCCCCGCTGCACGAGCGGGCGGATCCGCTTGTACTGGGCGACGAGTTCGGCGGCCTCGTCGAGTTCCTCGTCGGACCAGGACGTCAGGTCTCCGCCGATTCCCAGCGCCCCGGCCATGGCGACGTGGAAGCGGAAGCGCAGCGGTGTGCGCCGGCCGGTGGCGGGGTTGGGGCTGTCGGTGACCCATGCGGCCATGGCCTGGGCGGGGAAGAGCTGACCGAAGCCGTGGTGGATGCCGATCCGGTCGACCGGGTCGGTGTTGTCCGAGGTCCAGGCCTGGTCGGTGCGGGCGAGGATGCCGAGGTCGATGCGACCGCCGCCGCCCGCGCACGCCTCGATGCGCAGCCCGGGGCGGGCGGCGCGGAGCCGGTCCATGACCCGGTGGACGGCCCGGGTGTGGTCGATCCACAGCCGGTCGGGGTCGGGGTGCCCGTCCCAGCCGGCCTCGGTGAAGGGCCGGTTGGCGTCCCACTTGAGCCAGTCGACATCGTGGTCGCGCACGAGCCGGTCGAGGGTCTCCAGGGCCCAGGCCTCGACCTCTGGCCGGGCGAAGTTCAGCACCAGCTGGTTGCGCAGCTCGGTCGCGTCGAGGCGGGGGGAGTGGACGACCCAGTCCGGATGGGCGCGGTACAACTCGCTGTCGCGGTTGACCATTTCCGGCTCCACCCACAGCCCGAAGGCCATGCCGAGGCGGTGCACCTCGTCGGCGAGCGGACGCAGCCCGCGGGGGAACGCCTCGGGGCGGGGAGTCCAGTCGCCGAGCCCGGACCGGTCGTCGCGGCGGGTGCCGAACCATCCGTCGTCCAGGACGAAGAGCTCCGCACCGAGCCGGGCGGCCAGGTGTGCAAGGCGGATCTGGCCGGCCTCGTCGACGTCGAATCCGGTGGCCTCCCACGAGTTGTAGAGGACCGGCCGGTCCCGTTCGGGCTCCGGCAGTACGTGCCCGCGTACGTAGTCGTGCCAGGCCCGGCCGGCCGCGCCGAAGCCGTGCGGGGTGTAGAGGCCGGCGTACACCGGTGTGCGAAGGCTCTCGCCCGCCCGCAGGATCCAGCTGAGGCCCTCATGGCCGAAGCCACCGGTCCAGGTGGTGCGGCCGACCGGATCGCGGTGGACCGTGACGCGCCAGCTTCCGCTCCAGGCCAGCGCGGTGCTCCACACCTCGCCCCGCTCCTCCGCCGCGGTGCCGTCGTCGAGGGCCAGCCAGGGGCTCGCATGGTGGCCGGTGAGTCCCCGACGGCTCGTCAGCACGGTTTCGGCGACGGGAACTCGGTCGCGGTGGAGCTGGAACTCGCTGTTCCAGCCGCCGACCAGATGGCTCAGCCGGTAGTCGGTCAGTGGGGGAGCGGTCCAGGAGGCCGAGTCCAGCCGGTCGACGGTGACCGGATCCGGCGGGCCGTCCGTGGCCCCGGTGTGGGTCAGCTCCGTCCAGCGCTCGACGACGTCGGTGCCGGGCCGGACGCGGTAGCACAGTTCGGCCCGCAAGGGGCGGTGCCGGTCGTCGAGGCGCAGTCGCAGTTCCCCGCCGTCGACGGTGTGACCGGCGAAGCGCCACTGGGCGCCTCGGGTGCCGTCGGCGAAGCGGACCTGAAGGCCGGCCGGTCCGAACCGCGCCCCGGTCTGCGGTGCGAGTTCGTCGGCGGCGGCTTCGGCCTCGAAGCTGCTCGCGGCCGGCGAGGTGGGTTCCGGCATCGCGACGAGGGCGGCGGTGTCGAGCGGGGCACCCCAATGGAGGTGCCGGGGGCTGCCGTCGGGGGCGACGCGGAGGGCGTACTGGCTGTTCGGTGTGCGCAACACCGCGAGGCCGAGATCGGGATCGAAGGTGACGGGCGGGAGCGTGGCGAGCACGGATGGGTCCCCTGACGTACGGAGAGGAACAGGGCCGTCCGGGGCGGTGCGGTGAGGGCACGACCGGACACCGCGATCCGGGGCCCGGGACGGGCACGGAGGCGGGCCTGAGCGTAGGACGGTCCCAACTCCTAAATCAATACTGGAAGAAGTTATTTATTTGCTCTACGTTGCACCCGTGCTTCGACATCACTCCCAGCCTCTGGTCAGTGCGCCCGCCGAGACTGCGGTCCTCGCCCTGCTCCTCGCGGAGGGACCGCTCAGCAGGGTGGAACTGGCGCGGCGGACGGGGCTCTCCTCGACAGCGGTCACCAAGGCAGCCAGACCCCTCATCGATGACGGCTACCTGTACGAACTCCCGCCGGAGCGCACCGCGCCCGGCGCAGGCCGGCCGGTCAACCCGCTCGCGGTCGCTCCCGACCGGGAGTACTTCATCGGCCTCAAGATCAGCGTCGACCAGCTCTTCGGCGCCGTCTGCGATCTGCGGGCCGGCATCCGGTGCACGGCTGCCCGGCCGCTCGACGTGTGCGCCCCCGAGGTCGTCGCAGCCCTCGTCGCCGATCTGGTCGACGAACTGCTCGACGCCGAGCCCGCGTTCCGGGACCGGACGCGCCACCTCGGCGTCGCCGTGAACGGCGACGTGGACCGCGACAGCGGCCGGCTCCGCCACTCCGGCCTCCTCGGCTGGCGCGACGTCCCGCTCGGCGAACTGCTCAGCGCCTCCACCGGCCTGGCGGTCACCGTCGAGAACGACGTCAGGGCCCTGACCGTCGCCGAGCACTGGTTCGGCGAAGGCATCGGCACGGGCTACTTCGCGCTGGTCACCATCGGCGCGGGCATCGGCTCCGCCCTCGTCGTCAACGGGCACCTGCTCAGAGGCGCCCATGGGGTCGCGGGCGAGGTCGGACACATCTGCGTCGACCCCGCCGGACCGCTCTGCCGTTGCGGTGCTCGCGGCTGCGTCGAGGCGATCGCCTCGACCGACGCGATCCTCGCGGCGGTCCGCCGCGCCGCCACGAACCCGCATCTCACATTCGACGAGGCCGTCGACATGGCCCGCGAGGGCCACCTCGCGGCCCGCGAGGCCTTCGCCCGGGCCGGACAGGCCATCGGGGTCGGCATCGCCGCGCTGGTCAACCTCGTCGGCCCGGAGCGTGTCGTCGTCAGCGGCGAAGGAGCCGACGCCTACGACCTGTTCAGCCGCCACATCCAGGACGCGTACGCCGCACACGCCTTCGGAGCGGCGTCCCGATGCCCGCTGTTGCTGCGCCCGCTGCCCTGGGAGGAGTGGGCCCGCGGTGGCGCCGCCGTGGCCATCCAGGCACTCTTCCCGCAGCCCGCGGCCACATCCACGATCGGCGCCGGATGACCGAAGCAGCAACCGTCGTCCTCGCGGCCGCCGAGTACCACTCCCTGGCCGCCGCCCTCCTCTGCCGGCAAGCACTGACGAGGGCGCCGACCAGGGAGAACATCCGCCCCGCACACGCCCTCACAAAAGGACATGCGACATGAGCGCACGCAGATCAGAGCTTAGCCGACGCGGATTCCTCACGGGATCGCTGCTCGTCACCGCCGGAACGGTCCTGACGACCGCCTGCAGCACCGACCCCACCGGCGGCTCGTCCTCCGGAGCGAAGACCACGCTCAACGTCTGGTACCACGCCTACGGCGAGGCCGGCGCCCAGCAGGCGGTGCTCCGCTACGCCACCGCCTTCACCAAGGCCAACCCGGACATAGCCGTCAAGGTGACCTGGGTTCCCGGCGACTACACGAGCAAGCTCTACGCGACCCTGCTGACCGACGCGGCCCCCGACGTCTTCGAGATCGGCGACTTCAGCGAGGCCCTCGCCCGCCGTGGCCAGATCGCCGCGCTCGACGACGTGTACGGCAGCGCCAAGAGCGACTTCAACACCAACGCCATCGAGTCGGTCACCGTCGACGGCAAGCCCTACGGCGTCAAGATGATCGACGACGTCATGATGCTCTACTACCGCAAGAGTGTCCTGGCGAAGGCCGGGATCACCCCGCCCACGACCTTCGACGGTCTCGTGGCCGCGGCGAAGGTCCTGACCACCAAGAAGAACAAGGGCCTGTTCGTCGGCAACGACGGCATCGGCGACTCCGCGCTCCTCAACGTCTTCTCCAACGGCGGCGACCTCGTGGCGCCCGATGGCAAGGTGGCGTTCGGCTCGGCCCGGGCGCTCGAAGCGCTGACCGGTCTGAAGCGCCTGCACGACGACAAGTCGCTGCTGCTGGGGTTCACCACCGACTGGTGGGACCCCGCCGCCTTCATCCAGGGCGTCGTGCCGATGCAGTGGTGCGGCCTGTGGGCGATGCCCGCCGTCTCGCCCGCGCTCGGCGACGACTTCGGCGTGCTGCCGTGGCCGGCGTACAAGGCCGGCGGCGCTCCCGTTGTACGGGTCGGCGGCTGGACCAGCTGCGTCAACGCCAAGGGCAGGAACGTGGCCGCGGCCAAGAAGTTCGTCCAGTGGCTCTGGGTCCAGCAGTCCGACCTGCAGAAGGACTTCGCCGAGAGCTACGGCTTCCACGTCCCGCCGCGCACGTCCGTGGCGGCAACGGCGAAGAAGCTCTCCGCAGGCAACGCCAAGGAGGCCGTGGAACTGGCGGCGAAGTACGGGAAGCACAACCCGGGAACCTGGGAGACCGCCGTGAGCAGCGCGTTCAACGCGACCGCGGCGGAGATCGCCGGCGGGCAGGGCGATCCGGCGGCTCTCCTGGCCGACGCGGTGAAGAAGGCCCAGCGTGAGATCGACAAGCAGCTCGGCCGATGAAACCGATGAACCCGGCGACCGACATCACGCCGAAGCCCGAGCGGGCCGGTCGCCCCGCGCTCAGCCCGCGGGGCGCCGCCCGCACCGGCCGGGCCCGTGCGGGCCGGCCCCGCGTCGGCCGGTCCGGCTGGATCGCGTTCCTCCTGCTGACCGCGCCGACACTGATCGGGCTCGGCGTCTTCAAGTACGTCGCGATCGGCTGGAGTTTCCTGCTCAGCCTCAGCGACGCGCGCGGCACCATCGCCCTCGGCCACTGGGTCGGACTCGACAACTACCAGACCCTCCTGTCCGACCAGGCGTTCCGCGACTCGCTGCTCGCGATCCTGCTGTTCACCGCCTTCATCGTGCCGGTCACCTTCGCCGCCTCCCTCGGACTCGCCCTGCTGGTGCACCGGATCCGCCGCGGCCGGGCCCTGCTGCGCACCACCTTCCTCATCCCCGCGGCCGTCTCGTACGTCGCCGCGTCACTGTTGTGGAAGATGTGCCTGTTCAACGGCCTGCCGTCGGGCATCGCCAACATGATCGGCGGATGGTTCGGAGCGGAGCCGGTGCCCTGGCTGCAGTCCACCTCGCCACCGCTCTACTGGATCGTCCTCGTCACGCTGCGTCTCTGGCTCCAGGTCGGCTTCTACATGGTGCTCTTCCTCGCCGGGCTCCAGGCCATCCCCAAGGAGATCTACGAAGCCGCCGCGCTCGACGGCGCCACCGGCCGGCGGCTCCTGACCAGGATCACCCTGCCCATGCTGCGCAACACCGCCGTCGCCGTGCTGATGCTGCTGTTCATCGCCGCCTTCCAGGCCTTCGACGAGTTCTACAACCTGTTCAACAGCGGGCTGTCGGGAACCGGCACCGCCCCCGTACAGACACCGCTGGTCCACCTCTACAACACCGCCATGGGCAGCCAGAACTACGGCCTCGGATCGGCCGGAGCCTTCGTGCTCACCGCCCTCATCGTCGGAGTGACCCTGATCCAGGGACGGTTCACCGGATTCGGCAGGAGCGGAGAATGAGAAGCGCATGATCACCCTGCCCGGACTGTCCCGAACCGTGCGCCTGCTGGCGCGCGGCCTGCTCATCGGACTGCTGACCGCGGTCTTCATGGCGCCGTTCTACCTGATGCTCCGCAACGCGCTGATGGACTCCCAGAGCCTGACGGCGCCGGAGTGGACGTGGTGGCCCTCGACGATGCACTTCGAGAACTTCACCGCCCTGTTCGACGACCCCGCCGTCGCCATGGGCCGGTCCCTCGGCAACTCGCTGTTGATCGCCGCCGTCACCGCGCCCGTCTCCACGCTCCTCGCCTCCGCCGCCGGCTACGCCCTCGCCAGGATTCCGGTTCCGGGACGCGGTGTGCTGCTCGCTCTGGTGGTGGCCACGCTGATGATCCCCGGCTCGGTCACCTTCGTGCCGACCTTCGTCGTCGTCGGCTCCATGGGAGGCGTCAACACGTTGTGGGGCATCATCGTGCCCGGCCTCTTCAACCCGTTCGCGGTCCTGCTGTTCCGCAACTTCTACCTCCAGTTCCCGCGGGAGATCGAAGAAGCGGGACGGCTCGACGGCCTCGGCTGGCTCGGCCTGTACCGCCGGATCGCCCTGCCGAGTTCCGGGGCGATGCTGGCCTCGCTCGGGGCGTTGTCCTTCATCGAAAGCTGGAACTCCTTCCTGTGGCCCTTGGTCATCGGCCAGGACCCGTCCGCCTGGACCGCGCAGATCGCGCTGTCCACCTTCCTCACCTCGCAGACCATCAACCTGCCCGGTCTCTTCGCCGGCGCCGTCGTCACCATCACGCCCCTGGTCGTCATGTTCCTCGTCGCCCAGCGCTACATCGTCGAGGGGATCGCCACCAGCGGCCTCAAGGGCTGATCCACCGCACCACACCGTTCCGCATCACACCGTTCCGCATCACACCGTTCCGCACCACACTGTTCCGCACCACACACAAGGCAGGCACACGTCCCCCACCCGCAAGGAGCTTCCCCGTGACACCTCGCATCACCCTGCTCCGACGCGCGACAGCGGCCCTCGCCACGTCGTCCGCGCTCCTCCTCTGCACTCTCACCCCCACCGCCGCCGCGGCGGACACGGGGACGGCACCGCAGCCCCCGGCCCTCACCGGCGCACAGCTCGCCGCCTCATGGACCGCCCCGCTGTCCACCCGGGACCGATACGTCGTCGACGCCGACGGCGACCGGTTCAAGCTCAAGTCCGGCAACTGGGCCGGCGCCCAGGGCACCTGGCAGGGCAGCGGCGACATCGGCGACGTCGCCAACCACCAGGCGAGGCAGATGTCCCACAACATCCCGCTCGGCCTCGACCGGAAGCCGATGGCCCAGATCCTGGCCGACTTCCACGCCCTCGGCCTGAACAGCATCCGGCTTCCGTTCGCCAACGCACTCATCCACGACACGAGCGCCGTCCCGGACTCGGCCGTCGCCGCCAACCCGCAGCTCAAGGGCAAGACCCCGTTGCAGGTGCTCGACGCCGTCGTCGGAGCCCTGACCGCAGACGGCTTCGCCGTCATCCTCAACAACCACACCACCAGCTACCGCTTCTGCTGCGGCCTGGACGGCAACGAGCGCTGGAACAGCGGCCAGTCGACCCAGCAGTGGATCGACGACTGGGTGTTCCTGGCGAAGCGCTACCAGGCCGACAAGCGGGTCGTCGGAGCCGATCTGCGCAACGAGGTCCGACGGGACACCTGGGACGACGCCAACTGGGGCTGGGGCGACGACCACGACCTCAACAAGGCCCTGGAAGAAGCCGGCAACAAGATCCTGCAGGCCAACCCGGACATGCTCGTCATCATGGAGGGCATCAACTGGCAGGGCATACCGACCGACCTGACCCCCCACGGCCGCCCGACACTCACCCCGGTCGCCACCCTGTCCAACACCCTGATCCGCTCCGACAAACTCGTCTACGCGGCCCACTTCTACGGCTACACCGGCCCGAACCACACCGGTGCCACCGGAACGGGCGAGACGCACGACCCGCGCTACGAGGAACTCACCCCCACACAGCTCGCCCAGGTCGTCGACGACCAGGCCCTGTTCGTCACCCGGTCCGGCCAGCACTTCACCGCACCCGTGTGGATCAGCGAGTTCGGCGCCGCCGGCCGCGGCGATATCGACGCCAAGGAACGTGCCTGGTTCGGCAACTTCACCGACATCCTGGTGAAGAACGACACCGACTTCGCCATCTGGCCCCTGGTCGGCTGGACCGACACGAACGGCACACCGCAGGACTCCTGGGCCATGGTCAACTACAGCGCGGACGGCACACGGCTCGGTGTCATGGACGCCGGCGACTGGCGCGCCACCGACTGGAACAAGCTCGTCAATGCCCCCGGCAGGACCGGCCGGATCGCCCCCGCCCCCCGCTGGAACATGCTCAACCTGGACT
This sequence comes from Streptomyces sp. NPDC002476, assembly GCF_042889785.1. Classification (NCBI taxonomy): domain Bacteria; kingdom Bacillati; phylum Actinomycetota; class Actinomycetes; order Kitasatosporales; family Streptomycetaceae; genus Streptomyces; species Streptomyces sp. NPDC002476. The sequence continues at coordinate 185,332 of NZ_JBIARH010000008.1, forward strand.
ACGCCGACTACAACGTCTCCACCACCATGCTGGCGAAGCCGGACTGGTCCCCGGGCAACCGCAAGGGCAACTGCCCGGACAGCCAGCGGCTGACCGGCCTCGGCCGCGGCGACAGCCGAGGACTGTGCACCGACGCCGGCGGGCCGACGAAGGGCAACGGCGCCTGGACCGTCGTCACCGACGAGCGGTACGTCACCGGGGGCGACTGGGCGTCCGGATACAACAAGCTCCAGTGCCCCGACAACACCTTCGCCGTCGGCTACAGCGTTCGCAGCAACGCCATGGCGGCCCTCCTGTGCGCCCCCGCAGCCGGCTCCCTGCCCACCACCGGCCGCGCGCTCTGGTTCGACCGCGGTGACAACCGCCCCGCCACCGGCGGCTCGACCGGCAGCGACTGGGCCCCGGGCCACCACAAGGGCCAGTGCGCCGACGACGAGTACCTCGCAGGCGTCGCCTACACGTGGAAGTGGAACCACGGAGGCGTTCCCGACGCCCTGCTGTGCCGACCGCTCGGCTGAACCAACCGGATCCGTACCCCCTGAGGAGCACCACAGCCATGCCCCGACTGGAGATCGCCGACGACGGTTTCCGTCTCGACGCCCGACCGTTCCGCATCATCTCCGGAGCCCTGCACTACTTCCGCGTCCATCCGGAGCAATGGGCCGACCGGCTCCGCAAGGCACGGCTGCTGGGCCTCAACACGGTCGAGACCTACGTACCGTGGAACCTGCACGCCCCGCGCCGCGGGGAGTTCCACCTCGACGGAGGTCTCGACCTGCCCCGGTTCCTCGACACCGCGGCCGCCGAAGGACTGCACGTCCTGCTCAGACCCGGCCCGTACATCTGCGCGGAATGGGAGGGCGGCGGCCTGCCCTCCTGGCTGCTCGCCGAGGACGATCTCACCCTGCGCAGCCGCGATCCCCGCTTCCTGCGAGCGGTCGACGAGTACCTGGGCGCCCTGCTGCCCCCGCTCCGCCCCTACCTGGGAAGCAACGGCGGGCCGATCCTCGCCGTCCAGGTCGAGAACGAGTACGGCGCCCACGGCGACGACACCGCCTACCTGGCCGAACTCGCCGCCATGCTGCGCCGCCACGGCGTGGACCTCCCCCTGTTCACCTGCGACCAGCCCTCCGATCTCGCGCGAGGCAGCCTCGACGGCGTCCTGCCCACCGCCAGCTTCGGCAGCCGCGTCGCCGCCGGGCTCACCGCCCTGCGCGAGCACCGGCCGCACGGCCCGCTGATGTGCACGGAGTTCTGGATCGGCTGGTTCGACCGCTGGGGCGGCATCCACACCCGCCGCGACGCGGCCGACGCCGCCGCGGACCTCGACCGCCTGCTCGCCGCGGGCGCCTCCGTCAACATCTACATGTTCCACGGAGGCACCAACTTCGGCTTCACCAACGGAGCCAACGACAAGGGCACCTACCGTCCCACCGTCACCTCCTACGACTACGACGCCCTTCTCGACGAAGCCGGCGACCCCACCCCCAAGTACAAGGCCTTCCGCGACGTCATCGCCCGCCACGCACCCGTCCCCGCGCAGTCCGTGCCGCCCGCCGCACCCAAGGCCGCATACGGGCCGGTGGAACTCACCCGCACGGCCGGCCTGCTGGAACAGGCCGACACCTTCGGCACCCCCGTGGCCGCCGACCGCCCGCTGACCATGGAGGAACTCGGCCACCCCTTCGGATTCGTCCTCTACGAGACCGACCTGCCCACGCCCGGACCAGCCGTCCTGCACGTCGAGCGGGTCCACGACCGCGCCCAGGTCTTCGTCGACGGCCAACCGGTCGGCGTCCTGGAGCGCGAGAACCACGAACACGCCCTCGCCTTCACCGTGCCCCGCCCGGAAGCCCGGCTCGCCGTACTCGTGGAGAACCAGGGCCGCGTCAACTACGGACCCGGGCTCCACGACCGAAAAGGCCTCCTCGGCCGCACGACGGTCAACGGGCACCCGCCCGCCGCCTGGCGGAGCCGCGCCCTGCCTCTCGACCGCCCCGACACCTTCGTCCACCGAACCGCCGATCCCGCGCGGCGGCCGGTGGGGCCGGCGTTCCACCGCGGCACCTTCACCGTGGACGAGCCCGCCGACACCTTCCTCCACCTGGACGGCTGGACCAAGGGCCTCGCCTGGATCAACGGTTTCCCCCTGGGCCGCTACTGGTCCCGAGGACCACAGAGCAGCCTGTACGTTCCCGGACCCGTCCTCGGACCCGGACCCAACGAGATCACCGTCCTCGAACTCCATGCCGCCACCACCCGCCACGTCCACCTGCGTGACACACCCGACCTCGGGCCCACCGAGGAGTGACCGCCCCCGTCTCACGGAGCACGCCATGCACAGCAACCGACGCCTCACCGAGCAGCGGCTCGACCGCGTGCTGGGCCGGCGCATCCGCCCGGCCGTCCACGCCCGCGCCACGCCGCTCCAGGTGGAGATCTGGAACACCCCGGGCGAACCCGTGCCCGTGCCGGACGCACTGACCGCGCCCTACCGACCCGTCACGGTCGGCCACCGGTGGGGACCGGCCTGGTCCACCAGCTGGTTCAGGATCAGCGGACGGATTCCGCCGGAGTGGGCGGGGCAGCGGGTCGAGGCCGTACTCGACCTCGGCTTCGACGTCACCGGCCCCGGCTTCTCGACCGAGGGCCTCGTCCACCGCCAGGACGGCACCGTGGTCAAGGCTCTCAACCCGCGCAACGCGTGGATCCCCGTCGGCGACCCGGCGATCGGAGGCGAAGAGTTCACCTACTACGTCGAGGCCGCCGCCAACCCCACCGTCCCCCTTCCCGGTGAACCGCACCACGCACCGACGCGGGCGGGGGACCGGCCCCCCTGGCTGACGGGCGGCGATGCCACCGGCGATCCGCTCTACCGACTCCGCCGAGCAGACCTGGCCGTCTTCGACCGGGAGGTGTGGGAACTCGCCCAGGACCTGGACGTCCTGGGGCAGCTGATGCACGAGCTGCCCGAAGGCTCCGAGCGCCGATGGCAGATCCTGCACGCCGTCGAACGAGCCCTCGACGCCGTGGACGTGCAGGACGTCGCCGGAACCGCGGCCGTCGCCCGGGAGGTGCTCCGCCCCGCCCTGGCCGCGCCCGCCGCCGGCAGCGCCCACCGGGTCTCCGCGATCGGCCACGCGCACATCGACACCGCCTGGCTGTGGCCGCTGCGCGAAAGCGTGCGCAAGGTCACCAGGACCATCTCCAACGTCACCCATCTGATGGACGACCACCCGGAATTCCGTTTCGCCATGTCCCAGGCCCAGCAACTGGCCTGGCTCAAGGACCAGCGCCCGGATGTCTACGCACGCGTGCGCCGGAAGGCGCAGTCGGGCCAGTTCCTGCCCGTGGGCAGCCTGTGGGTGGAACCCGACACCAACATCACCGGCGGGGAGGCCCTCGCTCGCCAGCTGATCCACGGCAAGCGGTTCTACGCCGAGGAGTTCGGCGTCGAGACCGAGGAGATGTGGCTGCCCGACACCTTCGGTTACAACGCGGCGATGCCCCAGCTGATGAAACTGGCGGGTGTGCGCTGGTTCCTCACCCAGAAGATCTCCTGGAACACCACCAACAAGTTTCCCCACCACACGTTCTGGTGGGAGGGCATCGACGGCACCCGCATCTTCACGCACTTCCCGCCGGCGGACACGTACAACAGCGAGCTGACCGGAGCGGAACTCGCCCACGGCGTACGCAACTTCCAGGACAAGGGCCCGGCCAACCACTCCCTCCTGCCCTTCGGATACGGCGACGGCGGTGGCGGGCCGACCCGCGAGATGCTCGCCCGCGCCGAGCGACTGGCCGACCTGGAGGGTTCCCCCCGGGTCGTCATCGAGCGGCCGGCCGACTTCTTCGCCCGCGCCCACGCCGAGTACCCCGACGCCCCGGTGTGGCTGGGCGAGCTCTACCTGGAGTTCCACCGGGGCACGCTGACCAGCCAGCTGCGGACCAAGCAGGGCAACCGGCGCAGCGAGCACCTGCTGCGCGAGGCCGAACTGTGGTCGGCGACGGCAGCCGTGCGCACCGGCTTCCCCTATCCGTACGACGCACTCGACCGGCTCTGGAAGACGGTGCTGCTGCACCAGTTCCACGACATCCTGCCCGGATCCTCCATCTCCTGGGTGCACCGGCAGGCGGAGGAGACCTACGCGGCGGTCCGCACCGAACTGGAGGACCTGGTCGACGCCGCGCAGCGGACGCTGGCCGGCCCCGGACCCGGCACGGTCGTCTTCAACGGCGCGCCGTTCGCCCGGGGCGGCATCGACGCCCTCGGCGCCGTACTCCGCACCGGGGACCCCGCACCCACGGTCACCCCGGCGCCGTACGAGGGCGGCCACGTGCTCGACAACGGCCTGGTTCGTTTCGTGATCGACGCCCGCGGACTCGTGGTCTCGGCCGTCGACCTCGCCGCCGGCCGCGAAGCCCTGCCTCCCGGCGCCGTCGCCAATCTGCTCCAACTCCACCAGGACTTCCCCAACGAGTACGACGCCTGGGACATCGACGCCTTCTACCGCAACACCGCGCGCGACCTCACGGACGCCGACGACGTGACCGCCGTCGACGGGGGCGTGGAGGTCCGGCGCGGCTTCGGCGGTTCGCGCATCCGGCAGCTGCTCTCGCTGCGGGAGGGCTCGCGGCGCCTCGACATCGACACCGACATCGACTGGCACGAGCGGGAGAGCCTGCTCAAGGCGGCCTTTCCCCTGGATATCCGGGCCGACCACTCGACCGCCGAGATCCCCTTCGGCCATGTCCGGCGCCCCACCCACACCAACACCAGCTGGGACGCGGCGAAGTTCGAGATCTGCGCCCACCGGTACCTCCACGTCGGCGAGCGATGCTGGGGTGCGGCCCTGGTCAACGACTCCACCTACGGCCACGACGTCACCCGGGACGTACGCGAGGACGGCGGCACGACCACGACCGTCCGGCTCTCCCTGCTGCGGGCCCCCCGCTTCCCCGACCCGGACGCCGATCAGGGAGCACACCGGCTGCGCTACGGCTTCGTCCTCGGCGCCGACATCGCCGACGCCGTACGCGAGGGCTACGCCTTCAACCTTCCGGAGCGCTCCGTCCCCGGGGCGACGGGGGTGACCCCCCTCGTCACCACGGACGACGAGGCCGTCGTCATCGAGACCGTCAAGCTTGCCGACGACCGCTCCGGCGACCTCGTCGTCAGGCTCTACGAAGCCCACGGCGGACGCGCCCGGACCACGCTGAACACAGCCGTCCCGTGGGACACCGTGACCGAGACCGACCTCCTGGAACGCCCCCTGGACGGAGCGGCACCCGCCCGGCCGAGCACACCGCGGAGCACATCGCTCCACCTCACGCTGCGCCCGTTCGAGATCCGTACCCTCCGGATCGGGCTCCGGGCCCGTCCGTGACCCCGGGCCCGGCCGCAGGCCGGGCCACCCGAACCCATTCTCAGGGAGCCTCCGTGCACACCGAACTCCAGGCGGTCCTCTTCGACATGGACGGCACACTCGTCGACACCGAGCGGCTCTGGCGGCAAGCGGTCGAGGAGGAGGCCCTCGGGCTGGGACTGGTCCTCGCGGACGCGGACCTCCCGTTCGTCCTCGGCCGCGCGATCGAGGACAGCGCCGCCCACCTCGCCTCCCGCGCGGTCGGCCGGGCCGGGGAGGCGTGGCTCGCCGCGTCCCTCGAACGACGCTTCACGCAGCTCGTACGCGAGCAGGTCGTCCCCCTGCCGGGGGCCGTGGAACTCCTCGCGGCGGTCCACACCGCGGGCGTGGCCACGGCCCTGGTCTCGGCCTCGCCCCGGCCGGTCGTGGACATCGTCCTCGACGTCCTCGGGCGGCACCGGTTCACCACTTCCTTCGCCGCGGGGGAGACCCCGCGCACCAAGCCGTTCCCCGACCCCTACCGGGCGGCTCTGGCCGCCCTCGGCGCCACCCCCACCGCATGCGTCGCCGTGGAGGACACCCCGACCGGCGTCGCCTCCGCGGAGGCGGCCGACTGCACGGTCCTGGCCGTGCCCTCGCTCACCCCCATCCCCGCAGCACCGCGCCGGACTGTCGCCCACAGCCTGCAGGACGTGGACCTCGGCCTGCTCCGACGACTCGTCGCCGAGTCATGAGGTCGTCGAACCTGCGACGAGGATCACTCGTCGCCCGACGGCGCAGCTCGCAGCCGGTTCGGTCAGCGGCGGATGAGGCCGAGGTCGGTGGCGGTCGCCACGGCGGCGGTGCGGGAGTCGACGCCGAGTTTGGTGTAGACGCGGGCCAGATGGGACTTGACGGTTCCCTCGGTGAGGTGGAGCCGTTGGCCGATCGCCTGGTTGGACAGGCCCTCGGCGACCAGCGCGAGGACCTCGGTCTCGCGCCGGGTCAGGGCGGCGGCCGGGGCACGGAGCCGGTTCATGAGGCGGTCGGCGACCGCGGGGGCCAGCGTGGTGCGCCCAGCGGCGGCGGTGCGTACGGCAGCGGCCAGGTCTTCGGGCGGGGCGTCCTTGAGGAGATAGCCGGTGGCGCCGGCCTCGATGGCGGGCAGGGTGTCGGCATCGGAGTCATAGGTGGTGACGATCACGACGCGGGGGGCGCCCGGCCGTGCGGTGATCCGGGCGGTGGCCTCGGCGCCGCCCATGCCCTTGCCGAACTGCAGGTCCATCAGGACGACATCGATGTCTCCTTCGGCGGCGCGGGTGATGGCGTCCTGGGCGGTGGCCGCCTCGGCCACCACCGTGAGGCCGGGTTCGGTCTCCAGCACCGCGCGGAGCCCGGCGCGCACCACCGGGTGGTCGTCGGCCAGGAGCAGGCGGATGGGGGTGTCGGTCACGGGCGGGCCTCGGGTTCGCTGTCGGCGGGTGGGGCGAGGGGGAGCTGGGCAGCCAGGGCGGTGCCCTGGCCGGGGGCGGATTCGACGGTGAGGGTGCCGTCGAGGGCGCGCATACGGGCGCGCATCGCGGCGAGTCCGAAGCCGCCGCCGTCCTGTGCGGGGGCCGGTGGCCGATCGGGGTCGAATCCGGAACCGTCGTCGACGATGTCCACGGCGACGTGGTCGCCGAGGTAGCTGAGGGTGACCTCGGCGGTGCTGGCGTGGGCGTGGCGGACGGTATTGGCCAGGGCGGACTGGGTGATCCGCAGCAGCGCGACCTCGTAGGCGGTGGGCAGCGTCACGGGAGTGCCGGTGAGGTGGAAGCGGGCGGTGATCCGATGGCGCGCGGAGGTGGTGGCGCACAGGCGTTCCAGGGCGCCGGCCAGGCTGGTGTCCTCCAGGGCGGGCGGGGTGAGGGCGGCGACGAAGCGGCGTGCCTCGGCGAGGTTGTCCACGGCGGCCTGGCGGGCCTGGCCGACGTAACGGGTGGCGGCCTCGGGTTTTGCGGGCAGGGCGCGTTCGGCGGCGCGCAGCAGCAACTGAATGCTGGAGAGCCCCTGGGCGAGGGTGTCATGGATCTCGCGGGCCAGGCGTTCGCGTTCGGCGAGCACTCCGGCGGTGTGCTGGGCCTGGGCCAGGTCGGCGCGGGTGGCGGTGAGTTCCTCGATCAGCCTGCGGCGCTGTTCGCTCTCGCGGTACAGGGCCTGGTATCCCCACACCACCGCTACGGCCACGGCGGCACCCAGGGCCGGGCCGATCGCCATGGCGACACTGAAGGAGTGCTGGTGGGCGGCGAAGCCGGTGATCGCCGCGAGTGCGGTCGCCGTGACCGCGGCCAGGCCCGCCCAGCGCGACAGCAGGTGGAGCTGGAGGAAGTACAGAGGGAAAGCGACCCATACGCCGTCGGCGGACAGGGCCAGCAGCAGCAGCCAGCCGACGCCCGTGCACGCCAGCCACACCGCCGCGGCACGGCGTGAGGCGTGCACCCGGGGCAGCAGCGGCCCGGCCGCATACACCAGGCCGCATGCCGCGGCAGCCGCGGTGGTCATCCCGGCGTGTGGCAGGCCGTCGGCCACGGCCCGGCCGGCGGCCAGGGCGAGCAGGCCGAAAAACAGCAGGTGCAGGCACCAGGCCAGCACCCGGCTGGTCGGGGTCAGGGCGGAAACGGGGGCGGAGACGGTCACAGTGTGTACAGCCTACGAAAACAGACCCCGAGACGGCCTCCATCGAAAGTTGCAACCGGTGTGCTGTCCTTCGATCCGCGAAGTGCCGCCTGACGCCAGATGCCCGGACAAGGGGGCAGCCGCGATCGTGGAGACATACCGATTCCACGTTGAAGGGGCAGACCAAGCCGTGTTCGTCGCCTGGAGAGACCTGAAGTTCGCCAAGGGGCGGTTCGCCTTGATGGGGACCGTCATCGTGCTGATTACTCTGCTGGTCGGGCTGCTGTCCGGGCTGACGGCCGGACTGGGCCAGCAGAACATCTCCGCGATCACCGGACTGCCCGCCGACAAGATCGCCTTCCAGGCCCCCGCCGACGGGGAGGACCTCTCTTACTCCAACTCTGCCGTCACCGCCGAACAGTGGCAGCGGTGGTCCAAGGCGCCTGGCGTCGAAAGCGCCGAACCGCTGGGTATCACCACCACCAAGGCCACCGCCGGGGAGAGGAGCACCGGGGTCTCCGCCTTCGGCGTGACGCCCGGCTCCCACCTGGCACCGGACAGGGACAAGATCGACGACCGGTCGGTGGTGCTGTCCACCGCGGCCGCCGACGACCTCGGTCTTGCCCCCGGGGACTCCTTCACCGTGGCCGGGCAGCGGCTGACGGCGGCCGCCGTGCGGGGCGATGCGTCCTTCAGCCACACCCCGGTGATCTGGACCAGCCTGAACACCTGGCAGAAGATCGCGCCGCCCGCCGACAACGGCGACCGTCCGACCGCTACCGTGATCGCGCTGAACACCACCTCCGGGGTGGATGTGGCGGCCACCGACAAGCAGGCCGGCACCAAGACCGTCTCCACCGACGACTCGCTGTCCGCGATCGGGTCCTACACGTCCGAAAACGGCTCCCTGCAGATGATGCGCGGCTTCCTGTTCGCCATCTCCGCACTGGTCATCGGCGCCTTCTTCACCGTGTGGACCATCCAGCGCAGCGGCGACATCGCCGTCCTGAAGGCACTGGGGGCCTCCACCGCCACCCTCCTCAAGGACGCCCTCGGCCAGGCCGTCGTCCTCCTCGTCGGCGGCACCCTGGTCGGTACCGGCATCGCCGCCGCCGTCGGCGCCCTCGTCGTCGGCAGCGCGGTGCCGTTCCTTCTCACCCCCGCCACCGTTCTCGTCCCCGCCGCCGTGATGATCCTTCTCGGTGTCCTCGGGGCGGCCCTGTCCGTTCGCCGCATCACTTCCGTCGACCCGCTGACCGCCCTGGGGAGCGCCCGATGAGCCTGAACCTGACCGATATCACCCTCACCTACCCCGACGGCGACACCCGCCTTACCGCCCTCGACAAGGTCGCCCTGGACGTGCCCAAGGGCAGCCTCACCGCCGTGGTCGGCCCCTCCGGCTCCGGAAAGTCCAGTCTTCTGGCCGTCGCCGCCACCCTGATCACCCCCGACGTCGGCACGGTCACCATCGACGGAACCTCCACCACCGGCATGAGCCGCGGTGAGCTCACCGACCTGCGCCGTCGAAAGATCGGCATCGTCTTCCAGCAGCCCAACCTGCTGCCCTCCCTCACCGCCGCCGAACAGCTCCAGGTCATGGCCCAACTCGACGGCCGCAGCCCCGCCAGTGCCCGCACCCGCGCCCTCGAACTCCTCGACGCGGTCGGCCTGGCCGACCAGGCCCGGCGCCGTCCCCACCAGCTGTCCGGCGGCCAGCGCCAACGCGTCAATATCGCCCGCGCCCTGATGAACGACCCCACCGTCCTCCTGGTCGACGAACCCACCAGCGCCCTCGACCACGAACGCGGCGCCGCCGTCCTCGACCTGATCACCCGCCTCACCCACCAGCAGGCCACCGCCACCGTACTGGTCACCCACGACCGCACCCACCTCACCGCCGTCGACCAGATCGCTGAAGTCCACGACGGACGCCTCCGCCCCATGGCTCTCACCGGCACTGTCACGTTGGCGGATGGCGTGGGAGGATCCTCGGGCTGATCACGGTGGAGGGGATCGTCGGTGGGGAGCGCGTCGCCGTCGTACACGGGGCCGGTACCCGGTCGAGGTGATCTCCCACTGCGTGTGGCTGAATTTCCGCTTCCCGCTGAGCTTCCGTGAGGTGGAGGAGCTGATGCTCCTCGCGCGCCTGTTCATCACTCTCGTCATCCAGGGCGTCCACGACACGACGCACCGGCTTCGCCGGTCCCACTGGAGACGCTGCCACTGGGCTCGTTCTCAGCTCAGCCACTATCACCGCCAAGCCGCTGCCCCAGCGTGATCACGATCTACCGCTGGGGCAGCCGCTGTTCCAGCGTGATCACGGTCCACCGCTGGGGTATTGGGCCATCCGGAGGCATCCGGATGGTGAACCGACGGACTACCGCGGACGATGGTGCTCGAACCACCTGGCAGCGCCAGGTTTCCCCGGGTCCGCTGCGGGGTCGGAAATCCGCGACGCACCGTGAGGTACGTGCCGCAGGAATTTGGCAGGGATTTGTCGGAGGGCGCTTGACCTGTTCAGTGCCCCAGTAACGGTCGAAGGAGACACCCCGTGGGTCCTCTCGGCGTACGCCGGTGCCGACCGGCGGGACCTTTCCCGGTCGCCTTCAGGCGCGACTCCGGTCGCCGTCGGCGCAGCCGAGGCATGGTGTGCGGCCTCAGGGTGATCACGTGAAAATCCCCTCCAAGTCGGTCACCACCACCCGCCTGCGGGCGCAACGGAACATGGTGAAGAACAGACGCTCGCGGGTCTCCATGGTGGTGATCCTGCTGGTCCTCCTCGTGACGACTGTGGTGCTGGGCCGGTTCGGCATTGAAAACTTCAGCGGGGCCCTGACCTTCCCCGGTCGCATCACCGGTGCCGTCCTCATCCTGGTCGCCCTCACCACGTTGCTGGGCGCTGCTGCGGTTATGGACCACTGGGTCTGGCACAGCTTCCCCTACTCCGGACTGGTGGCGCTGATCGGCGCGTTGGCTGCGTTGTTGACCAACATTCTGCTCCTGGCCGACGTACTGAAGAACGGCGATTCCGTGGCCTACCCGGTGCTGATCGGCGCGCTCACGGCAGGCTCGGCATGGGCTGTCTTCGCGGTGTGGCGGACATCGGTCGTCATCCCCGCTCCGAAGCGGGTGGCTGCGGCACTGATCGTCTCTTCCGTTATCGCGATGGCCAACTTCGGCTACCAGAACCTCTACCTGCCGTCTCAGCACGCGGTCAGGCCTGTCATCAGGTTGACCGTGGGAAAACCTGTGACGAGTCAGGACCACAAGGCATTCTCAATTCCTGTCGACATCACGCTTGAAAACCGCAAAAATGCGAATTTCTACGTGCTCGGAACGGAATTCCACGCCATGGCGACGCGGGTGCCGCTCAGCCCGAAGGACCGGCTCCGCCGGCAGTGGCGAACTGACGCCGAGAAGTGGACCAGGTACCAGGAGATCAACCCGCTCTCCCGCAGGGAGATCAACCAACCCGGAGAGCTGATTGAGGCGCAACCGTGGCTGCCCATCGGACAGTGGATCGAGGCGAACGACACCTTCGCCACCCGGATGGTCGTGCAACTTCCCATGGACACGCCATACGACCAGGTGGCGTTCTACGCCAGCGCAAGTCTCGCCCGCAAGGACCGCGTCATCCTGAAGCAAATCGATTTCCAGGGGTATTCCTGGAGTGGCGGCGAGGTGCCCTCATGGATGAATACGAAGGAGTTCGACTCCCTCATCTATCGCGGCAGGTTGCACGAAAACAATGCGATCGACGAGCACACGAGGGTTCCTCGCTTCGTAACTGTCTATTGGACCTTCGGCGCGCAGGGCGCGGGCATCCGGGAAACCATCACGCGCCAAGGGAAAGAAGATCGCGCCCAGACAGAATTGGTGAGCCGGTATGGTCTTGTCGACGTCCTGACGGGCCCGATCAAGCGAACCCTGTGGGACATCAAGAGTCGGCGATGACCGGCACGGCTGCGCCGAGTGCGGGGGGACGGTGGTCCAGTCGCTCCAGCCACACCACCAAGGCGAGCGAGCTGTTGAGACGATCCCAGGAGTATGAGTCCCCCAGGCCGAGTTGAGCCTCCCTCACCGCCTGGCACAGCGCGTCGATGGCGAACATCTCCGCAATCAGGGGATGCCTGGCGGAGCGGCAGAGGTCGATGAGTTCGTTGCCGTGTGTCCGCAGGCCGCGGGCGTAGAGGTCGTTGAAGGGGATCTTGACAGCCCGGCCGCGGATGCCGGGCGGGAGCAGATCTGCCATGGCCTCGCGCAGAACCGCCTTCGGGCGGCCCGGATGGAACGTCGCTTCGGTGGGGAGGCGGCGCATCGTGGCGATGACCTCCGGGTCGAGGAACGGGTGCGAGAGGAAGAATCCGTCCTGTGGCGCGCGGCTCCAGGACAGGGAGTCGGGAGCGGCAATGTAATTGGCCGCGTCGTAGCGGGACTGTTCCGGCTTGCGCCCGAACACGAAGCGGCTCTCCGCGACGCTGGCCTCGCGGTAGCCGTGAGCCCGCGCGAATTCGGACCGCAGCCATGGGGGGCGGGCGAAGTTGCCGAGGCCGCCGAGCACCGTGCCGCGGTGGCGGATGAGCGCTGTGACCCGTTCGGCAGCCAACGGAAGAGCCGGCTGCACTACGTATGTGGAGACGACGTCCCACAAGCCCCGCTCACTGCCCACGGCCCAGGCGCGTGCGTCCTTCGCCATCTGCCGGAGTTGTGCTGTACGGGCCAGCCTATGCAGGTGAAGCGGGTTGGCATCCACGATCGGATCGGCTCCGCAGCCGGTCAGGAGGGTGTCACAGCCCAGATCCGCCGCAGCGCCGTGCAGCCTGCTCCAGAACGGTGCGCGGAAGGCGTGCGCGTGAGGCTCGTCCGCGTCCCCCGCGTGGTGCTGGAAGTCGTCGAAGTCGGCTACATCGTCGGCATCGACGATCACCGGACGGGCTGCCGGTGCGTGACGGCGGATCGCTTCCACCGCCTCGTGGAGGTACGACTGCTCCCCGCCCAGCTCTCCCCTGCTGAAGCGTCCGGCGAGAAGAACGAGTTCCCCCAGGTGGCCCTGGCCCGCAGCCAGCAGACGTGCTGCGAGCAACGCGATGCTGGTGGAGTCCGTGCCGCCGGAGACGTGGCATGCGGTCACCCTGCCCACACGGCACCGGACAGCGCTCTCCAGTACGAGGCGCAGATTCCTCGCCGCCCCGCTGAGGTGTTGTCCGTCTGCTGCTGGTACCGATGGGTCGTGGGCCCGACGGAGTCGGCGCACCACCCGACCGTGCATCTCTCCGCTGATCGACAGTTCCACCACCTCGCCGCCAAGAACACGGTGCACCGCGGCGAACGGGGTGAGATCCGAGTGCGGTTGCGCCATGTTCCCGGTCAGGTAGCGGCAAAAGTAGCGACGTTCCAGCTCTGCGATGCCGCCCAGGCAGCGCGCCGAGGTGCTCACCGCGGTCACACGGCCACCGGACTCCCTGAAGAACAGAGGGATACGTGCCTGCTCGTCCCGCACGAGCAGGACCCGGTCGCGGCACACCAGGACGGCCGCGTAGTCGCCGGTCGGCAGACGCGGTACGGCTCCCGGTTGGCCGAAGTCCTTGAGAAGGCCGCGTGCGCCCGCCACACGGTCACGGACTGAGCCGACCCAGCCAACGACCGCCGCGGTGCCGGCATACGAGGAGACGGTCGTCACGAGTCCCTGCCGCGCCATGGCCTCGGCTGTCCAAAGCCTAGGTGTGCCCCCGGCCCATGCGAGGCGGAGCGCTTCCATGTCAACGTCTCCCGCAGCCGATCGAGAGAACCGGCGTGAAGGCGTGCCCTCGTGGATCGGAGTCAGGGATGCACAGGCCGGCCGAAGACGTCCAGGCGTGCAAGGCGAACGGGTGCTCGCGCAGACCGATGTGAAGCGTGGCCTCCAGGCCGCGCCGCCGCAGCAGGACAAAGGCCGTTACGGCCTCGGCCTTGCAGTCGTCGTTGACGAACCAGCTTCTGCGGCCGTGTGATTGCACTGCTCGCTTCAGCCGCGCGACATCCTCGGCCGAGGACGGGTCCGCACGAGTGTAATCGGGGGCTGCCAAGGACAGGAGCCTAAGGACGCGCCCGAATCCCATGGTCCGGATCAGCAGGTGCACTCCACGCAACCAGAGCCCGGTCTCGACGTGCGAATGCCTCTTCTGGCGGGCCCTCGCACACCCGGCGCGAATGAGACTCGTGACGAGCTCCGCGCGCCCCTCAGGGCTTCCGTCAGCGAACTTCTGGACGTCTGCCGTCGCCATTCCGAGAAAGCGCGTCCGTCTCCAGTCCGCAATCAACGCTCCGCCGGACGTCCTGACGACATGGCAATGCGGTGACAGGATCCGCGCCATGACCACCAGGGCATCGCTGTCCTCTGCCACCGCACATCCTCCAAGCTCGGCCTGTCGACAGCGCCTTTGCGGCGGGCGGGCGGTGTCAGGACTGGTATCCGTGACCGTCGTAGAGGCCGCCGCTGAAGCCCCGGATGAGTCGGCCGTTTCCGAGGAAGACAAGCCCATGCGGCCTACGGCGCCGCAGCAGTCGGAAAAACATCGCTACCTCCTGAATTCAGGCAACGCCGGTCAATTCAAGGCTACTCTGCTCCGGGTGGCCCGCAACCGGACTGCCGGGTGCCGCGACGCGCAGCACGAGTGGTTCGACCGGCCGATGGTCACCAGTACATGACCGACGCGTTCCCCGAACCCCACGTGGAGTACATCCGGACGCGGAGGACATACCGGCGCCCCTTGAGGAGTTTGACCTCGAAGCGGCCATTGCGGTCCTCGCCGCTGTCGTCCTCACCCGTGACGTAGCGCAGGTTCTCACCTTCGGTTTCTTCGAAGAGAACCATCTTCACATCGGTGTTCCCGAAGGTGCCGAACTGATACTTCTGGCTGTTCTCCGGGATAACCTCGTAGTTGGCCTGCTCTCCTGATGCGAGGCCGAGGACCGCCGACTGGAATGGCTTCAACTCGTCCATGTGAGGAGCCAGCGATGGATACCACATGCGCACGTATTCCTTGTCCGGATCGGACAATTTGAGGGGGGAAGGAATGCCGTTCTGGTATGCCTCCGGCCGCTTGATCAGACCGGGCCCGAACCCGTATTCCATGATTGACGTCACGTCCCACTGCGAACCGGTCACCTGGTCCGTGGGAAGTTTGCGGATGACGTTGTCGTAGGTCGTCTGCCGTGGCCAGAAATTGGGTGGGCCGGCCATGTATGCGTAGACCTTCTCCTCGTCCCACTCGATGCCGGCGAACGGATTCTGGTGCTCATGACAGAAACCGATCGAGTGCCCTATCTCGTGCCGGACCGTGGCCTTGCCGTAGGGCGAGGTCGGATCCCATCCGAAGTTCATCGTGGCTTGTTCGGCACTGATGCCGAGACAGTCCGTTCCGACGTACGACCAGGATCCGTCATCGGCAAAGGTGATCCGGATCTCCGATTCCGCAGAGTTGTCCTCGGGGCGAAAATGCAATCCGATGCCAAGGCTCTCCCACTCCTCGAAACCGTTATGAACCTCGGTCAACCACGCCTTTGCCACACCGTCGTCGGCGCCGTCGAGGAAGCTGTACCGCAACTGGGTGCCGTTCACCCACTTCGCATGATTGGCCAGTATCGCCCTGGTCCGTGGAAGACTGAGACCCGGGGGCAGTGCCGGTATTCTCTGCGGAGGCTGGGCGCAGTAGCGCTGAGTGTCCTTTTCATGTTGAGCAACCATGGCGATGCTCCTTCCTGCTCGTGGTGGGGGCTCAAACCCGGTGCCTCCTGGAGCAGTTCGGCGGCTGGCTCGAAGCTCTGGAGCGGTGCCGGGACACCCTTCGGTTGATTGCTGGACATAACAAAACACCCATTGCTTCCCGGGACAGGCATGCCGGGGCCGGGCGTCATCGACCGCTGAAAGGTCATTCCTGGCGTAGGGTCTTGGAACGATCGACGGTTGATCGCAGCTGTGCGCTGGCTCGAACAACGCGGGCTCGAACAACGCGGGCTCGAACACGCCCGCCGACTACATCGCTACCGCCCGCCTCGCCCTGGCTCAACCACCCAAGTCCTGGGGCTGTCCCGTAATCCGTGGTGGACCAGCGCGCGGCGTCGGATGTGGTGCATCGCAAGGCGGAGGGGCGTCCGCGTACTGGCTGTATGCGGAGGTTCCGACAACGCGGCGAGGTGCCGCAGCTGTCGTCGCGCGCCCGCCAGGGATTACGGGACAGCCCTTGGGGCATTTCGCTGCGCCGTCGACCCGGTATCGCCCAAAGGTGCGATGGATCTCCTGATTCCAGGGTGCATCCATCTTTCGGAAGTTTCCACTCGCCGATCCAGTTCCACCAGGAGGAATATCGCTACCGCAACATCGTCGAACGCCGCTTCAGGGGACTTCACCGGCGTCGGGAGCTGGTCCGATCCGGGCCTCGGACTCCGCACGGACTCCGGCTTCGTGAAGCAATGCAGCGCTGCCTTCGAGGCGGTGCGGGAACAGGCGACACCGCATGACCAGTACAACCTCTAAAACTGACAGGACTGCCCCACCACCATGCCCGTCTCCCCGTCGTCCTCCGCTCAGACTGCCCGTGAAGGCGTGGCCCGGCAGCTCCGTGAGCGCCGCCGAGCGGGCCATGACCTGGTTGCCCCGGGCCCAGCAGGATCACCGTTCTCAAGCCTCTCGGCGGCGATGGCCCGGCCCAGCAGGACGGCGCTCTCGTCGCGCCAGGAGGATGCGAGGCCGCTCGCCCGGACGCGGATCGAGGGCAGGTGCGCAGCATACGCCGCGACCTCGCTGCCGGCTGCTGCCCTGTCAGGCCCGCGTCGGCTCGGAGGTTGCGCAGGCGAACCGTCACGCGGTCCCGCGCCTCCTGAACGCGGGCTGAGCTTTCTACGCGTGCACCGCCGTCATGATGCGGCCGTGCCGCACGGGAGATGGAATACGAGTGAAGCCTCGCAGGGGTGCGGCACCCGACCGAGGTGATCACGGTGTGCCGGACTCGAGGTTGATTGCTTGGCGGTGAGCAGGGTCGTGGTCATCGGGCATCCATTTCTGGGGCCATCGGTCACGGGACGCCGAGTTCGAAAAGGCCGTAGCCCGCGTATGAGCCGGAAGCCAGGGCCGCGATGCCGAGGAGCATGAGCTGGTGGGTCGGGCTGAGGCGGCGCAGGGCGAGGGCGAGCGGAAGAAAGAGCGGGAAGAGGGGGAGCAGATAGCGGGAGACGTTGCCGAATATCTGCTGGCTGCCAAGGACGAGGACAAGGGTGAGGACGGTGTAGACGATCAGGACGGCTGGGGGACGCAGTCGGATCAGCAGCGAAAGCAGTGCGATCGCGAGCAGGACGACACCGACGCCGATCAGGTCCGCGAAGGGCCAGGCGAAGAGATAGTCGGCTTGGCCCACTGGGACGGATGTGAGGACATCGAGGGTGTGTCGGCCGTAGTCCCACTCGTGGGCCCAGGCACCGGACTGAAGTCTGAAGTAGCCGCTGTAGTCCCCCATTTGGTGACCCACCCAGCCGAGATAGGCGAGGAGGCCGAGCGGGGCGACGGCCATCGCGGCCACCGGACGAAGGATGCCGTCCCGGCGACGGTGGAGCGCGAGCAGGGCCGCGACGCCGACGGCGGCGATCAGTGCCACGGCGGTGGGCCGGTTGAGCCCTGCCACGCAGGTGAGGAGACCGGCGGTGAGCCAGCGGCGGCTCAGGACGGCATGGCAGGCCCAGACGGCCAGGGCCACGTAGAGGGAGTCGGAGTAGACCGCCCACTCCACGCCGGAACCGGGCCAGACGGCCCAGAGTCCGGCCGCTGCCAGCCCGGCCCGTCTGCCGCCGAGGCGTTCGGTGATGGCGTAGATGCCCAGGGCGGCGGCCAAGGAGGCGACGATGGAGACCAGCAGGCCGGCGCCGTACGGACCGAGGCCGGTGAGCTCGGAGACCAGCCGCATCAGCGCCGGGTAGAGCGGGAAGAACGCCGCCGAGTTTCCTTCGAGGGTGATCGGGCCGGTGGCGCCGGGGATCGGGACCAGCTGAGGGTCGTAGCCGTGCGCGGCGATCTGCTGGTACCACCAGCCGTCCCAGCTGGCCAGGACGTCCCACGGGTGGGCGCCGCCGCCGAAGCGCGGATTCTTCGTGCGGTAGTCCCCGGCGGAGTGCAGCAGCCACATGAAGGAGGCGAAGCCGATGAACTTGAGCGTGCCGTAGACGGCCAGTACGGGGCCGTAGTGCTCGGCTGTGTGGCGCAGCCGGCGCCGACGATCGGGGCCCGTGGTGGCGGGCTGCTCAGACAGCCTCGCGTTCCAGCTCAGGGTGCCGGTCTCGGTCTTACGGGCGGCGGTCTTGATCATGCGCGGAACACCCACGCTCGGAAGAGCAGGAACCGCAGCAGCATGGCGGCCAGGTTGGCGGCGAGGAGTACGGCGAGTTCGGTGGCCTGCCCGGCCGAGGGCATCGCGTGGTGCAAGGCGGCGAGCGATCCGCCGGTGATCGCCAGGCCGATCAGGAGAACGAACAGGCCCCTGCCCTGGTGGCGCAGCACACCGTCGCGGCCACGGAGGCCGAAGGTGAGCCGCCTGTTCACGGCCGTGTTGGCGACGGTGCAGACCAGCAGCGCGAGTGCGTTGGCGGCCTGGGATCCGGCCACTGGGCGCAGCGCCGTGTAGAGGAGCAGGTATACGAGGGTGCTGACGGCTCCTACGGCGGCGAAGCACACGAGTTGGGTGGCGAGCCCGCCCGGTGCGGCGGCGCCACCGTCGCGGAGCGACCCGCCCGGCGGCAGCGTGCCCCGCGCCAGTGCCCTGGCGATCCTGGCGATGCCGCGCAGGTCGGCCAGTGCCGTGGCGAGGATGTCGACCCGGGTGTCGGGATCGTCCACCCAGTCGACCGGCACCTCATGGATGCGTAGCCCGGCACGTTCGGCGATCACCAGCAGTTCAGTGTCGAAGAACCACTCCGAGTCCTGTATGAGGGGCAGCAGTCGCTCGGCCACATCACGCCGCACCGCCTTGAATCCGCACTGCGCGTCGGAGAAGCCCACGGCGAGGACGGAGCGCAGGAGGGCGTTGTAGCAACGAGAGGTGATCTCTCGTTTGGGGCCGCGTACCACCCGGGAACCGGGAGCCAGGCGGGTGCCGATGGCGATATCGGAGTGGCCGGAGAGCAGCGGGGCCACGAGCGGCAGCAACGCCGTCAGTTCCGTGGACAGGTCCACGTCCATGTACGCGAGTACGGGGGCCGGCGACAGCGACCAGGCGGTACGCAGCGCCCGGCCGCGCCCCTTCTCGGCCAGCCGAAGCCACTGTGCTTCGGGCAGTTCGTCTGCCAGCCGAGCGGCAATCCGCGGGGTGCTGTCCGTGCTGGCGTTGTCGGCGATGGTGATACGGAACGGGTAGGGGAAGGTCTCGCACAGGTGTGCGTGGAGCCGCCGCACGCTCGGCTCCACATCTCTCTCCTCGTTGAACACGGGGATGACCACGTCCAGGACGGGCTCCGGGTGGTGTGTTGCCACCGATGCGCGGTGCGGCAGTCGGCTCAGGTCCTTCAGGGCAAGTGAACCTTGTTTTCTCACGTTTTCTCCTTTTTGTGACTTGGCGCGGGGCAGGCCGAAGACACTCGGGGCGGCGGTGTGTTACGGGGTTACGGGGTTACGGGGTGACGAGCGAGGACGAGGTGGTCAACGGCTGGTTCCGCGCGGTCGCCATGCCCGAAGGCGGGGCCGAGGTCGAGGGCGGCGACGCGCCCTCCGTGCTTCCCGGCGGAGTTTCGGTGGCCGTGGCCGTACTCCCGGTCGTGGCCGGCGGCGCGATTGTGGCGGTCCCGTCCGGGGGCGCGGGGGCGGTGGAGGTGCCCGAGGAGGGGGATGCGCTCGGGGACACGTCGGGTATCGCGGGCGGGCTCGTCGCGGGCTGTGGGCCGGGGTGGCTGGGATCGACCCGGGCCGCATGGCCGGGCAGCAGGGACAGCCCGACACTGAGGCCGACGACGGCCAGGACGGAGCCGACTGCCCTGCGCGCGGCCCGTCTCCGATGGCGGACACGCACCCCTGCCCAGATACGTTCCCGGTGCTTCGGCTCGAACGGTGCGGGCGCCGCCTCGGTGTCGCGCATCATCTGCGCCAGCTGCCGCTCGAAGTGATCCATGGGGTTCTCCTTCACCGCACCGGCTCGTTCACATTGCCCAGGAGCTGCCTCAGCCGGGCCACTCCGCGTGCGGCATGGGACCGAGCCGTGCCCACCGGGCACCCGAGCACCTCCGCCACCTGCCCCTCGGGCAGGTCCTGGTAGTAGCGCAGCACCACCGCTACCCTCTGCTTCGGCGACAACTGGGCCAGCGCGGCCTCCAGCCGGGAACGCTCCACCACGTCCGCGGACACATCACCGACAACAGCCGTCTCGGGGAGCTGTTCGACGGGGCGTTCACCCCACCAACGCCGCTGTCCCGAGCGTGCCGCCGCACGCATCATCACCTTGCGGACGTACGGCTCCGGTGCCTCATCCGCGACCTTGGGCCAGACGAACCAGAGCTTGACCAAGGACTCCTGCAACAAGTCCTCGGCCCGATGCCGATCGCCTCCGACGAGCAGACGGGCCAGGTGGACCAGCACCGACCATCGGGCAGCCACGAACTCGTCGAACGCACGGGCTCGACTCTGCTCCATCCGCACTGTCCTTGTTCTCGCCGGTCGCCTACACCCTGTAGAAGGCACTGGCACGCGGCCCACGATGCACCTGCGGACCATGATCTGGATCACAGGGCATATCGACGACAAGCCCCTTCGGTCGCAGGGGGCCCGTATCTCCAGGTGGGAGGACGGCGCGGTCGTCCATGGGCGAGGTCCTTGGGGCAGTGTTGGGCGGCTTTGGTCCAGTTGTCGGAGAGCTGCGGATTGAATCCGCAGAGGCGCTCCAGCGGTGGGCCATCTGCGAGCAGGGCATCTGTTGCGGCGATGTCGCCGACCCGTTCTCCTGCTCCTGCTCCCGGGCGTCTCTGTGGGGGTGGGTCCGCGGCACCACTGCGGCATCAGGGTCGGCGCCGCCGTCCGCTCCGTACTCCGCTCGTCACCGGCGGGCACACGGAACCGCCGCGAGGCTCCGGAAGCCGGCCGACGGCACCGGGGCGCCGCGTCACCGAACCGGCCTGGCGGCAATTTCTCGGAGTGGGACGGCTGACGCACCGTCCGCCCGCTGCCGACAGGCTGGAAAGGCAGGCTGTCCGAGTAGGAGGTCGCGCGCATAGGTGAAGTTCCACCTCTGATCTGGACAGCCTGATACTGGGATTTGTAGGTCCCGGAGGAAGCAGTCCAGGTAGTGAGCAAGAAGAGCAATATGAGCAAGCGGTACACGGCCGAGTTCAAGCGGGACGCGATCGCGCTGATCCATTCCTCCGGGCGGACGGTGACCGAGGTGACCCGGGGGCGTTGTCACGTTGTTGGGTGCGTGGGTGTCTGACGGCGTGTTCGGGTGCGGTTTCCCCTGCGGCGGGATCCCGGGTCAGGCCGCGGCTGGCCGGCTGATGTTCTCGGTGATCCGGTCCCAGATGGTGAAGCGGATGGTCATCTCCAAGCGGTGTTCGGCGGCGGTCATCAGGTGTCGGCGGGGCCGGAAATGGGGTGAGATGCCGCTGAACGCGGACAGGAACCTTTGGGCTCCACCGACGCTGCGGAAGCCCTTCATCGCTCGTTCGCGCCGGCGGGTGGGCTGGTGGCTGTTCTCCTGCCCAAAGGCAGCGGGCGGTCGCGCCGGTACTGCGTCTCGGCCTGCCGTACAAGGGCCTGACGGGTGACGCGGGCCCGCTGGGCGGCGATCGACGCCAGCAGTGAGGCGATGCGGACTTCCTCGGATGACGCCTCGACAGCGTGAGCGTTGCTGTTTAGGATCACGGGCACGGCATCGCGTGTCGGTCACCGGCTGGGTGAGGCATGGAGGTGCCCGTGAGATTGCCTTGCGGAGGCATTCCACACATGTCAGTTGAGTTGAATCACAGCATCATCCATGCCCGGGACAACCGGGAGTCGGCCGAGTTTCTGGCGCACATCCTGGGGCTTGAGGTCGGGATCAAGTGGGGCCCCTTCATTCCCGTGGCCACCGGCAACGGGGTCACCCTGGACTTCGCCGCCATCCCGCCGGCGGAGTCGATCGTCATGCAGCACTACGCGTTCCTCGTCTCCGACGAGGAGTTCGACGCTGCCTTCGCGCGAATCCAGCAGGCCGGGATCACGTACTACGCCGATCCGCATCTGAAGCAGCCTGGAGAGATCAACCACCACCACGGTGGGCGTGGTCTGTACTTCATGGATCCGGCCGGGCACGGCATGGAGATCATCACACGGCCCTATGGCAGCCACCAGGATCAGCCGACGGCATCCTGAGGCAGTGGCAGGCCAGGGTATTCCCTGGCCTGCACTCCGTGGCGGGGTTCAACTGCCGTGCGAGCGCCTCTTCCAGGTCACCGACTCCAACGGGCCTGATCGTCCAGTTCGTCGAGTGAGTCACTCCGTCCGCCCCCGAGAACGCCTGAGGTCCCGCCGCGTCAGGCCACATCCGAGCCATGCCCCGGCAACGCCCGGCTCCCGACCGCGTGCGACATCAGTATCCCGCAACCCCCGCAAAGGACTCCGGCCTTGTCACCTGACCCGACCACCGTTCACCCGCTGCCCGCCCACGACCGCGTGGTGTTCCTCAACCCGCTGGTCACCTCACCAAACATCGCCGTGGGCGAGTACACCTACTACGACGACCCGGACGGCGCCACGGACTTCGAGCACCGCAACGTCCTCTACGCCTACGGGCCGGAGCGTCTCATCATCGGCAAGTACTGCGCGATCGCCTCAGGGACCACATTCCTGATGGCCGGTGCCGAGCATCCGGCGATGGGGGTGTCCACATACCCGTTCACCATGTTCGGCAGCCGGTGGGCCGAGCAGACTCTGGACATCGTCACAGCCATGCCCAGCCGCGGCGACACGGTCGTCGGCAACGACGTCTGGTTCGGCTACCGGGCAACCGTCATGCCCGGCGTACGGATCGGCGACGGCGCCATCATCGCGGCCGGCGCCATGGTCACCGCCGACGTGCCGCCCTACACGATCGTCGGCGGCAACCCGGCCAGACCGATCCGGCAACGGTTCGACGACGCCGGCATCGAGCGGCTGCAGCGCGCCGCGTGGTGGGACTGGCCCGCCGACCTCGTCACCGAACACGCCCGCACCATCATGGCCGGAACCCCGGCCGACATCGAACGCATCGCCACCGAGCACGGATTGGGGAAGCCCCTTTGAGTCATTCGCCCCAGGTATCCATCGAAGAGCACGCGGTGGCCGACAGTACGGCCGGACCCTACGCCCTCACCACGGGACCGGACGGCGCGCTGTGGTTCACCCTCGTCCACAGCGGCCGGATCGGTCGGCTCGTCCCCGGCGAGAAGCCCACGAGCCACCGGCTCGACCCCGACTGCGGGCCGACCGTCATCACCCCCGGCCCCGACGGCGCCCTGTGGTTCACCCAGTACCGGGCGGACCGGATCGGGCGGATCACCACCGATGGTGTCATCGACGAATTCGGCATTCCCACCCCTGGCTGCGGGCCGTTCGGCATCGCGGCGGGACCCGACGGTGCGCTGTGGTTCACCGAGACCGCCGCCGACCGCATCGGCCGTATCACCGTCACCGGCCACATCACCGAGTTCCCGCTGCCCGTCACCGGCGCGTTTCCCTCAGCGATCACCGCCGGTGACGACGGCGGTATGTGGTTCGCCCTCAACCAGGCCAACGCCATCGGGCGGATCGACATGGACGGTGCGGTCACCCTCCATCCCCTGCCGACGGAGGCGGCAGCGCCGGTCGGGATCGCCGCAGGCCGCGACGGAGCGCTGTGGTTCGTCGAGATCGCCGCCGGGCAGATCGGACGGATCACTCCCGACGGGCAGATCACCGAGTTCCCGCTGCCCGACCGCACCGCCCGACCGCACGCCGTCACCGTCGACGGCGGCGGCACCGCATGGTTCACCGAATGGGGTGGCAACCGCGTCGGCACGATCACCCCCGACGGTTCCCTCGCCGTCCACGACCTGCCCACCCCTCACTCCGAACCACACGGCATCACCCCCGGCCCCGACGGAGCCCTGTGGACCGCACTGGAGATCGGCGCACTCGCCCGCATCGCCCCAGCAGACAGCACCACCTGACCAGGCTGCCCACTCACACCCCGGCATTGTTCACGAGTCGCTCATGAGCAATGCCACACACCCCATCAGTCCCCTCGATCGAGGTCACACCACTCCGTCCCAAGACGAAACCCGACGTCACCACCAACGACACTGGGCCGAACGGGTGCGAGGGATGCTCAACGCTCCGAGATCATCCCGTGGCGGGTTTCTGGTGCATCTGGGGCACACCCCAGCAGGGCTCAGCGGCGCGCGTCGCCAGGCGCGAGCAGGCTCGTCAGCTCCGAGATCGCCTCAGGGGACGGCTTGAAGTAGCGGCGGACGTTCTCCGGCTTCTTGTGCCGGGACTTCGCCATCAGCATCAGCAGGGAGGCGCCCTGCTCGCCGAGGTGGGTCAGGGCGGAATGGCGGTACTCGTGCAGGTCCCAGCCGGTGCCCGGCCCGCGTACGGCGGTGTGCTCGTCCAGCAGCGCGCGGGCCTGGCCGTAGGAGAGGCGGGCCAGGCCGGTGTCCGGGCACACGTCGTGCGGGCTGGCGACCTTCCCCGGGCCGGGGCGGCGGTGGGTGACGAACACCGGGCCCCTGGTACGGCCTTTGAGCAGTCGGGGCAGGAGCCGGGCGGTGTCGGCGTCCCAGTAGACGGTCTCCAGGACGAAGTCCTCGCGGGCCTGGCCCCGGCGGCGGGCCTTGCTCCGGGCGCCCTTGGCCTTGACCGGGCAGCGGCGCGTGGCGAGGTCCAGGTCCTCGATGTTCACGCCGAGGATCTCCTCCGCGCGGGCGGCGGTCTCGTAGAGCATCCGCCACAGCGTCTTCTCCCGCAGGTGGACCTCGCGCCGGGCGATGACGGCCTCGGTACTGGTGGGCTCGCGTATTCAACCGTCGCCGATTCACCATGGAATCCACCCTGTTAATGACCGTGTGTGGTCGCCGGAGGCATGCTGGTTCCGGGCTCCACCGAACTCTGGTGCGAAGCGGGATGTGAGGACGCGGCGCGCGGTGGCAGACAGGGGTGGCGACGGAGGCGGATGTCCCAGGGCCTGCTTTCGGATTGCTGCGGTGCGGCTGGCAGTCTTGGGGGACGCCGAGATCGTCGATCAACTTGGAGAGCGCGAAGGGATGCAGCGGCTGACCGGCCCGCCGACCGGGAAACAGCCAGGGCTCAAGAAGGCTCAGACCGAAGGGTCTCCGGCCTGAGCCTTCTGCGCTTGCTGGAGGATAGATGACCCTCCACCGGTTCCGGCGAGGCGTTGACCGTCAGCCTGGAGTTGCGCAGGACCTTCGCCTTCGCGGCGGAATCCTTGGTGATGTAGTCACCGTCGTTGGCCAGGGCGTGGGCTCTCACGGTCCAGGTCCCGGCCGTCGTGTTGTCCTGGACGTGGATGCGCGGGTTGATTTTCAGCGTGTAGGTGCAGGTGGTCGTGGTGAAGCTCTGGCGCACGCACTTGCCCGCAATGTTGTCGGGCATCACGAGACCGTAATAGTCGCCGTTCGGGAGGGGCGTGTGCCACATGACCGGGAAGGTTCTTCCGACCTCGATGCCCGAGTCGTCCGTGGCGGTCACCGCGATGGTGAACGTCTTCACGTCCGTGGTCCCCAGGACGATGTCCTTCCCTCCGTTGCCGACCACCTTCGTGATCCTGATGTCGCCCGAGAAGTCATCCGCCTGGGCGGCCGCCGGAATCGTGAGCGCGGACAGGGCGAGGGCCCCAGCGAAGCCCACCACGGTGGTGCGGTGATGCATGAAGGTGTTTCCCCCATGTTCCAGCGCCTCAGGAACGTCCCGAGGCGGAGCTGACAACGCCCACCCAGTACGCGGGTGGCATAGACATGACCGCCAGGTCGCAGGGATGGTTGCCCATCGATCACACGGCTGCCAGGGCGAGCGCGGGGCTCACGCCATCTTCCGGCCTCGGTTTACTGGTGGGCTCTCGTATTCAACTGCCGTCGGTTCCCTGAGGAATCCAGCCCGCTGGTGACCGGCTGTGATCACCAGCGGCGTATCGGCTCCAGGTCCCACCGGTTTCCCGTAGGAGGCGGCTGGTCGTCTTGTCGTGGGGAAGTCCGGCACCGTGCGCTCGTTGTGGCTGTCGATGTAGGTGAGCGGGGAGCGTTCGGCCGACCACTCCAGAACCTCGTCGGGGATGTTCTCGTTGGACAGCACCTGGTCGAAGATCCGCTGGGTCTACTCGCTCAGCCGGGCGTTCTGGGTGGCGCCCAGCAGCAGCGCTGCGACGGACGGCTGGTCCTCAGCGGCGGCCTCCGTATCCGAGTTCCTGCGCCAGCCCGAAGTAGTCTTCGCGACGCGGGCCTACCTGCACTGTCCCGGCCTCGTGAGGGTCGCCCGCGCACCCACACTTGGTACTCCGCGACCTGGACGTCGTCGTCCTCGGTGTTGCGGTATGTGGGCAGGCCCACCTCGTGCGCGGTGAAAGGCGGTGCGGGATCAGTCGGTGTCGAGGCCGTCGATCAGGCGGTTGAGGAACCGGGTGAAGGTGGCTTCGGGGGTGAGGGGGCGTCCGGGGGCGGAGAGGGCTTCGGCGAGTTCCGGGTGGTGGCCGTCCGCGGCAACAGTGGCGAGGTAGCGGGCTTCGGCTGTGGCTCGGTCGGGGGACTGCGCGGCTGCGGCCTGCGCGATTTCGTGGGCGACGTGCCCGGCCACGAATGCTGTGAGTTGGGCGAAGATCTCCAGCTTCGCCGTACCGTCCAGTCCAGTGGGCCGCAGGGCGGCGAGCGCGTGTTCCAGGAAGGCCAGGGTGTTGGGTCCGGGGATGCGTCGGGTGGACAGGGCGGCGGGCAGCCAGGGGTGTCGCAGCATGTGGGTGCGCTGGAGGTGGGCGATGGCCTTCAGGTCGGCGCGCCAGTCGCCGGTGGGCGTGTTCGTGGTCGGCAGTTCGCCGCTGACGTGGTCGACCATCAGGTTCAGCAGCGTCTCTTTGTCGGGGGCGTAGCTGTAGAGCGACATGACGCCGGCTCCGACCTGTGCGGCGACTTTCCGCATGGTGACCGCTTCGAGCCCCTCGGTGTCCGCCAAGGCAACGGCCGCCGCGGTGATCGCCTCCCGGCTGTAGGCAGGCTTGCGACCTCTGCGCGGCTGGCCAGAGGTCAGCCAGAGCTGTTCAGGGTCGACGCCTGGGGCGCCGGCCCCTCCGTCACGGGGCATGGCCATGCTCCTTCCTTGATCGGCGGCCCTTGCGGGCCTCAGTCAAGCATCCCCTATTCTCGTACATCGTACGGAAATCGAGGAGGGAACGATGACGTCACGCACGCACGGTTCTGCGTCGAGGCCGACCTGGGCACCGCCTTCCGGTAAGCCGCCACTGGCCTCACG
This sequence comes from Streptomyces sp. NPDC002476, assembly GCF_042889785.1. NCBI lineage: Bacteria > Bacillati > Actinomycetota > Actinomycetes > Kitasatosporales > Streptomycetaceae > Streptomyces > Streptomyces sp. NPDC002476. Next base: position 212,809 of record NZ_JBIARH010000008.1, read on the forward strand.
GATAATGAGGGCGACCTGGCGCGGCCTCCCGGCCAAACAGCACGATGTCGGGTGGGAGCCGGGGCTGGTGGTGCCGGCCGCCGACGGCAGCCCGCTGATCACGGACCACTACTTTCCGCGCGCCGAGGGCGACTTCCCCACCCTCCTGGTGCGCTCGCCGTACGGCAGGGGCCTGCCGTGGTCCCCCATGTACGGCCTGCTCTTCGCTGAACAGGGCTTTCACGTGGTCCTGCAGAGCTGCCGCGGCACCGGCGGTTCTGGGGGCGCGTTCGACCTGTGGCGCAATGAGGCCGCCGACGGCCAGGCCACGGTGTCCTGGCTGCGCGAGCAGCCCTGGTTCAACGGCACACTGGGCACCGTCGGCCCCAGTTATCTGGGCTACGTGCAATGGGCCCTCGCCGTGGACCCGCCGCCAGAACTGAAAGCAATGGTGGTGCAGGTGGGCCTGCACGATCCCCACGCCCTGTTCCACGCACACGATGCGCTACGCCTGGAGACGGCACTCGCCGTCGGCGTAGGTATGACCTACCAGCACCAGGGCATGGCACCGTTCCTGAGGGCGACACTGCGCCTGCAACGACGCCTGCGTGATGTCACCACCGCGCAGCCGCTGCGCGGGGCGTACGCGTCGGCCCTCGGGGGCGAAGTGCCCTGGCTGGACGACGTGATGACACACCCGGACGCCAAGGGCGCGTACTGGCGCGGCGCGTCCCTGGCGCAGGTGGCGGAGCGGCTCAGCGTGCCCACGAGTCTGATCACCGGATGGCACGATGCGCTGGTCGACCAGACCTTCGAGCAGTACACCCGGCTACGTCAGGCCGGATGCGAGACCGCCCTGCTTGTCGGCCCCTGGACCCACACCTCCGCCCTGCAACAGGGATGGCCCGAGGTGTTCGCCGAGAGCCTCACCTGGCTGCGCGCTCACCTGTACGCCGACCCCTCCGGCCTGCGTCCCACCAGGGTGCGCGTGCACATCGGCGGCGAAAACGCCTGGCGGGACCTCGACGACTGGCCGCCGACCACGGCCGTGGGCTCCTGGTTTCCCACCGTGCAGGGGCATCTCACCCGGCAGGCTCCCACGGACTCCGCACCACTGGCGTCGTTCCGCTACGACCCGGGCGACCCCACCCCGTCTCTCGGCGGCCCTCTGCTCTCCCGTACCGCCGGTCCTCGCGACAACAGCAGCCTGGAGGCTCGGGAAGACGTCCTGACGTTCACCGGCCCCCCGCTGACCGAGCCCGTGGACATCCTCGGGCCGGTCTCGGCGCGGTTGAGTATCTCCACGGACACCGGTCATGCCGACGTCTTTACCCGCCTGTGCGACGTGGACCCACAAGGCCGCTCCGTCAACATCTGTGACGGGCTGGGCCGACTGCGGACGGACGGGCAGGAGCCGTCGCAGATCATCGTGCCGATGAGCTCAACCGCCCACAGATTTGCCGTCGGTCATCGCATACGCTGGCAGATCAGCGGAGGCGCCCATCCACGCTACGCCCGCAATCCCGGCAACGGGGAGTCGCCGGTGGACGCCACCACCTTCATACCGGTGCGCATCACGCTCCACACCGACTCGGCGCTGATGCTTGCGATGCTCGCCCACAGTTCCGGGCTCAGCCCTGCGGTGAACGGCTGACCAGCCGGACCCGACGGCCCGGCTCACTCCTCGGCGCCGTCTTTGTCGTCCAAGCCGACCGCCTCCGGGTTGCGCAAGGCGCGCAGGCCGCCGCCGGCCGGGGTGGAAGGGCGGAAGGTGTAGCAGCCCAGCACGTTGAGGTTCGCGTGCTCGAGCGGGGAGAGCCGGGCCACGTCCTCGTCCAGGACATCGTGCTCGCGCGCTTCGGCGGGCAGTGCCCGCAACCGTTCGACGGAGGCGTCCATCGTTTGACGACAGGCGGACGACGCGTCCGGGTGATGTAGTCGGGACAGGCTGCTGTCTGCCATCGGCGAACACCACCCCGAGCGGGCCCAACGGTCATTACCGTCCCGTCGCATGACGACGGTCACAACCCGTACGGTCGAATACCCGGCCGACAACCTGACAATGATCGGATACCTCGCGCTCCCGGCCGGTGCCGAGCGCCGGCCCGCAGTCCTGATCGGACCCGAGGGGACGGGGCTCAGCGATGTCGAGCGCCGCCGGGCCGAGGCTCTCGCCGAGCTGGGGTACGTGGCGCTGGCCTTCGACCTCCACGGCGGACGCTATTTGGAAGACCCAGAGGAAATGTTGGCCCGTTGCATGCCACTGCTCGCCGACCCCGACCGCATGCGAGGAATCGGTCACGCCGCGCTCAACGTGTTGCGTGCCGAACCACGGGCCGACCCTGACCGGACCGCCGCCGTCGGCTACGGCACCGGGGGCGCAGTCGCACTGGAACTCGGTCGCGATGGCGTCGACCTGCGCGTGATTGGGACAGTGAACGCACTGACCACGGGTCGACCGGGCGAGGCGGCGCGCATTCGCTGCCCGGTATGGGCCGGGGTCGGGTCGGAAGACCCGATCATGCCGCCCGCGCAACGGGAGGCGTTCACCGCAGAGATGGAGGCTGCGGGCGTCGACTGGCGCCTCGTGGTTTACGGGGGAGCCCTTCACGCCTTCCACCATCCACCGGTCGACCACACCGTGCGTCCCGGCGTCGGCTACCACCCACGGCACGCACAGCGAGCCTGGCGTGACGTCGTCGCTCTGCTCGCCGAGTGCCTGCCCGTCACGGATTGATCCGATCGGCTCCTGATACTCACTCCTGCCCGCTTCGTCGTCTTCGTCCAGTTCTGGGGCGTCCGGGTCGCGCAGCGGGCGCAGGGCGCCGCCAGCTGGGAGGCTGGCGGTGAAGCTGTAGCGGCCGAGCAGGTTCAGGTTGCAGTGGTCCGACCCGTACGCGCAGGGGATGACCGGGTGCGCTCGTCGGCCGTACCGGTGAACAGCGGTCCGGCCCGTACACGCAGGGGATGACCGGCCATCGGCTACGTCGAGGACTTCGAGCTCCCCATCCCGGACTCCGACTTCACCGACCGCATCCGCACCCTCACCGCCGACACCACACCCGCCCCCACCCACCCCGTCCGCAACCACCTTCAACGCCGCCCCAGAAGAACGGGCCCCTGCATCTCCGGGGCGCGCCGACACGTCATGAGGAGTTCTTGGGCCTGGGGGTGACCATTCCCCTGGCCAGCGTTCGCGGTGGGTTCCGGCGTAGACGGTGATGGCCGAAGGGTGTTCACCCTTCTTGTTCTTGCCCGAGGCGATGACGAGCTGAGGGACCGCAGCGGTGGCTGCCGTCCCCTCGTGCCTGTGTCGTCAGTTGTGCTACCAGTCCTGGTCCGGGATGGGTTCCAGGCGGAACAGCTGATTGTCCCCTGTGCCGGGGGACCACTGGACGACGGCGGTGCCGTTGTTGGTGGAGGCGCCAGCGACATCGAGGGCCTTGCCGCTGTGCCTGGCGATGATGCGGTAGTAGCCGTCGGACACGGTGTCCAGGCGGAAGACTTCGTTGGCGTCGGCGCCGCGGCCCCACTGGATGAGCGCCGCGCCGTCGTCGCGGGAGGCGGCCTGGACGGCGAGGATCTTCCCGCTGTGCTTGACCACCAGACGGTAGTAGCCGTCCCCGGCGGATTCGAGAGTGAACTTCTCGTTGGCGTCGGCACCCCGGTCCCACTGGATGAGCGCCGCGCCGTTGTCCCGGGAGGCGGCCTGGACGGCGAGGACTTTCCCGCTGTGCTTGGCCACCAGGCGGGCATGCGGAGGAATGCCGCCTGCTTGGCCGTCAGCGTCGGGGTACTGGGCGTGGTGGAAGGCATCACCGTCGAAGCGGAGCTGGGTGCCCGCCACGGTGCCATCTGCCCGCACGGTGCGCAGGCCGTAGGAGGCCACCCACAGGGCGCCGGCGGTGTTCTTGGGGGTGACCAGGCGGCGGGTGACGGTACGGGAGCGGAACTCCGAGACCGAGGTTGAGGATTCGTAGCCGAGTTCGGCGCTGACGGTGGCACTTACCGAGGCGCCGACGCCGAAGACCTTGACGCCCGCTTCCGCTGTGACGGCGATGCCGGTGTTGGCGCGGAAGGTTTCGCTACTGGTCTTCTCCACCCCCACCGTCACCGCGTCCTCGACGGTCTGGTCGCTTGAGGTGCGGTTGTCGTTGAACAGCAGCAGTGACCACCACACCCTGCGCTCGATGGTGTAGTAGGGGGAGTTCTCGACGCGCCAGGCCAGTGACTTGGCATCGTCGCGGACTGCGGTGAGCGGGACGCGCACGCTGTGGTCGGTGACCGCGGGCGTCTGCTGCGCGGGGCGGGTGCGGCCGGTCAGCCGCGGCGGCTCAGGTGCGGGCCCGGGCTGCCCGGACGGCAGCGGCAGGCACAGCGCGTACAGCTCGGGCGGATCAGCCGGCAGGCGGTAGCCACCGGCCGCAGCGAACGCCTGCGGGGCGATCACAGCCAGGGTGGAGCCCGGTGCGTCGTCGACGGATCCCTCCGGGGCCAGGATCTGCCAGGCCGCGAAGTCGTACTTGCCGCCGCCGCCCGAGTCGTTCCAGATCACTTCACCGACCCGGGCCCGCACCGTCAGCTCGTCCTTCACACACATCACGGCGTCCAACGGCGGCTTGCTGTAGCCGTTGACGAAGACATTGCCCAGCGCCCGGTAGCCGGACGGCGGCACCGGCCGCCAGCACGTGCCGTCGGTCTGCCCCCCGGTTCCTGTGTCATCCCAGACCCAGGTGTAGTCCACCGGATGGGCCAACAACTCGCCTCCGCTGCCAGGTACCTGGCGGACACACGGCACCACGAGCTGCCCGTTGGGATCAGTGATACCCGCCAGCCCCACACTCGCCAGCGCGTGAAACCCCGCCGGTGGCTGGGTGGTAGAAGGACGCGCTCATGCCGGTGCGCTTGCCCTTGCTGTCGAACCCCAGCCTGAACGCTGTCGTGAACCCGATCTCCAAGTCGCCTAGTCGCAGGAACGCCACCACAGGCCACACCCCTTTTCCTCACAAAACGCAGACAGCACGCTGCGCACGCGAGTCACTACCCAGGGTGCCTGACGTGGAACCCGCCCCCTTGGGCTGCGGCCGGTCTCGCTCGGCGGATTCCTTTCCCTACGGAACAGGGACGTGCGGGTGCCGCATGGCACGGACCACGCCTCCCAGCAGCACCGCACCGGCAGCATCCGCCCGAGCACAGAGACCACGGGAGCGGTAGGAATGGCCGGAATCGGCCACGCCGCCAGCACGAAGGGCACGGCGTCCCCCGGCGAGCCGAGCTGCCGACGCCCTGGCCAGCCCAACAGGGGCGATCAGGCCCGGAGCGCGGCCGTCGCGCGGGCCATCGACAGCAGGTCGAAGCCGCGCAGCGCGAGTACCGCGTCCAGGCGGGCAGTGGCCTGTTCGAACTCGCCGAGGGAGGCCTGGGCGACGGCCGCCTGCAGGTGGACGAGCAATGCTCAACGCCCTTTCGAAGTCCGCACAGTCAGGCGCGACGAAGGCGATGCAGGAGATCTGCAACGCCGAGGACCGCGCCCACGCCGAGCAGGCGATCGACGCGTTCACGAAGACCTACGGCGCCAAGTTCCCCAAAGCCGTCGCGAAGATCACCGACGACCGCGAGGAACTGCTGGCGTTCTACGACTTCCCGGCCGAGCACTGGATCCACCTGCGGACCACGAACCCCATCGAGTCAACCTTCTCCACGGTCAAGCTCCGCACCAAAGTCACCCGCGGCGCGGGCAGCCCGGCCGCCGCGCTCGCCATGGTGTTCAAGCTCGTCGAGTCCGCCCAGGCCCGCTGGCGCGCGATCAGCGGCGCCCACCTCGTGGCCCTGGTCCGCGCCGGCGCCCGGTTCGAGAACGGCGTCCTGGTCGAGCGCGACGAACTGGCGGCATGAACACGCGTCCGAGTGCGGTGCCGCGGGTACGGCGTGCCGAGGAGAGTGAAGGGGGGTGGGATCGGGCGTCTACTCCGATCCCCGAGGCGTACCAGAGGGACCGTCCAGCCACCCCCCTTTGCCCCAGGCCGCCCATGGCAGACACTGCGGGCCGGAACCCGAGCGGGCGCCGCCCACCCTAACCCGCCCCGGCACGAAGATCGTCGGGGATATCACTTACATCGTGAGGACCTGGACGCAGTCGCCGCCGAGTTCAACGGCCGCCCACGCAAAACGCTCGGCTGGGAAACCCCAGCCGAGCGTCTCTCTACACTGCTTGCAGCCGCCTGAAACTGATCACGTGTTGCGACGACCGCTGGAATCCGCCGCTTCCTCGCGCCAAGGGGGCGTCACGCGTAGGTCGTGTACTCCTTGTCGATGAACTTGCCCTTGGTGTTCATCACGCGCAGCCAGAGGGTGATCTTCTCGTTCTCCCGTGTGTCGGTGCCCGCCAGGGTGCAGCGCTTGCTCTTGCCGGCACCCTCCGCCTTACAGGTCAGCGCCCCGCCGGGCCACGCCTTGTTGAAGACGATGACCTCGGCCCAGGCGTCATCCTTCTTGGTGTCCGTCACCGTCAGGATGTTGCCGCTGTCGATGTAGGCGAACGATCCACCCGTCACGCTTCCGGTCTTGTCCGCGGCCATCGCGGCGGACTGGGCTCCCAGTACGAGCCCGCCTGCGGCTGCCAGCACGGTCGCTCCCCGGACGATTCTGTTCATCACTGCTCCCCGTCGATCAATCAGCGTGGTCACTTTCGCTCTCACCCTAGTGCCGCTCCCGGCAACGTTTGCCCCGTCGCGCCGCCCAGCACGCACGCTCGCGGCGTTGGCCAAAAGCCCACGTAGCCCCGCTACGAGGGCTTCCGGCCGCCTTGCGATCGCCCGGACCGGACGACGCTCCTTACGGGGCAAACCTTGCCGGTCACGGCACTAGTGATCAACCCGGGGGGTCCTTCCTCCGCCCCCGGCCGGGCCGTACATGACGGCCCCTCATGCCCAAGAGGCCCCACGTGCCCAGCAGGGTGCGCGACAGGGAAACGGGCCCTGGGTGCCCCGTGAGGCGGGAGAGGTGCCACCAGGGCACTGTCAAGTTGAGTGAGTGGTCTCCGGGCTGGGATGGTGGCCGGGTTTGTTCATCGTTCGGGAGGAGCTGGTGGTGGAGGGCGCCGGGGACGGGCCGTCGTGCAAGGGGTTCCGGTTGCCGGCGGGGGTCATCTCCCACGCGGTGTGGTTGTACTACCGCTTCCCGGTCTCCTTCCGCGAAGTTGAGGAGCTGCTTCTGGCCCGTGGGATCACCGTCTCCCATGAGGCGATCCGCCGGTGGTGCGACCGGTTCGGCCCCCGGTACGCGGCCGCCCTGCGCCGCCGCCGGCCCCGGGCCGGCGGCGGGTGGCACCTGGACGAGGTGTTCCTGAAGATCAACGGGGCGCGGCACCACCTGTGGCGGGCCGTGGACCAGGACGGCGCTGTCCTCGACATTCTGCTGCTGACAATATCCGCCGCCTCCACACCGCCGTCCTCACGGCCTTGGCACGACGGCAGCCCCACGAGGTACAGCCAGCCCGTCTCGGTCTGTCGCCGCCTCCAGAACCGCGCGACGACCTCCTGTTCCGGGTGCCCGAGCACCGGATCGGCGGGCAGCGCAACCCGCGCCGGCTTGGCCGCGTCATCGGAGGAAGTGGTCACGACCCCACAGTAAGCACCGCCGCTGCCAGCCGGTCGGGCATCAGCGCATGGTCCACATGCTGATGCTCGTACCGCTCGCCCGCCAGCTCGGCGCGCAGCACGGCGACATCGTCCTGGTCGTGCTCCTGGTGGTGCTCGCCAATCCTGGCCGGGAGGCGACGGGGGCGCCGGGGCCGGAACCTGACGGCGAGAAGGTCCTTGACCGGAATCAGCCACCCGTGGTGTGGGTCCCTGACCGCGGAGGGCAGGGCGCTGGCCTCGCGGCGGCGGATGGCCGTGCGGCTGACACCGTACGCGGCGGAAGCCTCCCGCTGGTTCAGCATTGGACGCGAGCTCATGAGCCCGTCCCCCGCCGACACCTCTGCTCATGGTCCAACCCCGTCGCCTGACTGGCGGAGGGGACCGCCCGGCCCACTGCTTCTGGAGGCCGCGGCTATTGCACGCAGACGGCCTCGTTCGCCTGGATCTGCTGGCCGGCCGGGGTCTGGTCCGGGGCCGTAAGCGGGGTGCCCGCCTCCGTGAAGTCGGGGCCCAGGGTCAGCACCATCGGCTCCGTGGCGCCCGCGTCCGTCTTCGTCGGCTTGAGGGCCGCGGCTGGCAGGCCCATCAGGTCGGCCAGCCGGCGTGCCTGGTCCGCCTGGTTGGGTGCGTAGACGAGCTGGGTCTCCTCCACATTGTCTGCCGCATTCCCCATGTTGGCGGACTTCCGCACGCCTTCTTCGTTCTGCAGCCATACCAAGGCGCTCTGCGAGGAACCGACGGGGGCGCCGCCGTTGTAGACGTCGACCCGTACGTCCGCCGGGTCGGCCATTTCGCCCTTCAGCCTGGCGTTCTCCTCGGCCTTCTCCTTCTTCTTCACCTCGGTGAAGGAGACGTCCTCGCGCAGCATCGAGAAGACGTGCGGCGCCTTGGACTCGTCGAGGGTGACGGACGTCTTGCCATCCGGGTCATCCAGCACCGGGACTGTGGTGAAGGTGATGTTCTTGGGGTCGACCGAAGCCAGCTCCATACCCAGCTCGCGCAGCTGGTTGATGTCGCCGATGTGGTTATCGACGGTGAGCGCCTTTGCGGCCGCCTCCGCCAGCGACCGCATCTTGGTGCGGCTGGTCAGGGTGTCGTTGGACTTCAGCTTGCGCATCAGCGAGCCCATGAACAACTGCTGGATTTCGATGAGGCTCAGGTCGTCGCCGGATCCGACGGAGTGCCGGGTACGCAGAAAGGCCAGGGCCTGCTCACCCTGGATGGTGTGCTCGCCCTTGGACAGCTTGAGGTGGGAGTCCTTGTCGTTGATGTCCTTGGCGAGGCAGATGTCCACGCCACCGACAGCGGTCGTCAGCGTCTTGACGGCGTTGGAGTCGGCCACCATGAAGTGGTCGATCCTGATGCCGGTGAGCTCCGTGACGGTCCGCATGGTGCAGCTGGGGGTGCGCTCGTACTGTCCGAGGCTGGTGCCGAAACGCCCGCCGGGAGTCCCCGGGATGTTCTTCTTCCCGTTCTCCAGGGTCGTCGGGCAGTCGGGGATGTTCGTTATCAGGTTGCGCGGGATGCTCAGTGCAGTCGCATTCGTGCGGTCCTTGGAGACGTGGAAGAGGATGTTGGTGTCGGCGTTCCCATAGCCCTCGTTGCCCTTGCCGACGCGCTTGTCGGTGCCGATCACCAGGACGTTGATGGTCCGGTCCTTACTGAAGCCGCCGGTGCCGGCCCCGTCGGTGGAGACAGCCGTGATACTGCCGTCGAAGTTCTCGTAGACGAGATAGCCAACGGTGCTGCCACCCACGAGCAGGAAGGCGAGTATCCCACCGGTCCACACCAGGACCTTCTTCTTCCCGGACTTCGTGGGGTTCGCTTTGCGGCGTCCCGCAGCAGGTTCTGACGCTCGGGCGTGCTGGGTGGTGACGGGTCTGCGGATGCTCCGGGGGCGACCTTCCTCCGCAGTCTCGGACGTCATACGGGCCTGTTCGAGTACCTCGGAGAGCACCGTTCCGTGCTGTTCGCGGTCTGTCCTGATGAGGTCGATCCGCTCGTCCATCCGGCGGTCGATTTCCGCCCCCGACATATCCAGCTCGGGTGGACGCTCCGGCAGGAGATTTGGCTCGGTCTCACCTCTGGTCTGATCCGGATCGGCTGCGGCCTGTGTGTCTCTGGCCGGCCCCCGGACCAGGGAGAGGTCACCGACCGCACCGACGGAGCGCCGTTGCGGACGAGGGAGTCCGAGCCCGGCCAACTCTTTGTCGACGTAGCGGTGCACCTCGTCCAGGGTGAGTGGGCCTGGAACTGTCAGCGCCTGCAGCATGGCCCCGGTGAACGCTGTATGGGCGGCGCCGGGCGGGGCATGGGAGGGGGCGGTGGCCGTGGTGGACGTCAGGGTGTAGGTGCCGGTCAGGTTCAGCTGTCCCAGGGCCAGACCGCTTGGTCCGGCCATAGCCGAGACCGCCTGTCCGGAAAAGCAGCAATCCAGCACGAGCACTCGGGCCTTGGCGCGGGCCCGGCCGACCGTCCGCTTCACCAGGTCGAGGTGGATGGCGGAGAAACCTACGTGCTCGGGGTCGGTTCCAGTAAGGGCGAAGTGCAGCACCCCATCATCGAGCAGGCCGTGCCCGCAGTAGTAGACCAGCAGCAGGTCCTCGGCCTCATCGACCGCTCGGGACAGCGCCGCTCCGACGGTGTTCGGGTCCTTGGGGTCATCCACCACCACGCAATACTCAGGCGCGAACACACCATGAACCGGGTGAGTGAGGGTCCGCCGCAATGCGTCCAGGTTCGCCCGCACGGCAGGGATATCAGGCAACTCGGGATCCTGGAACGTACCTGCCCCGATGAGCACCGCCCGGCTGGCCGCGCCATCCGGGAAACGTGGGCCACTCACCTGGGCTGCTCACTGGATGCCGGGAACCGTTCCGCAACCTCCCTTTTTCGGCAAAGCGGCCCGGGGAGGAAGCCGAGGTCGACTTCGCGGACGTGTGGGTGGACCTGGCCGGGCAGCGGCGCAAGTGCGTGCTGTTCACGCTGCGGATGTCGTACTCGGGCAAGGCCGTCCACCGCGTCTACGCCACCGCCTCGCAGGAGGCCTTCCTGGAAGGGCACGTCGAGGCGTTCACCGTGCTGAGCGGGGTGCCCACGGTCCACATCCGGTATGACAACCTCAAGCCCGCGGTGAAGCAGGTGCTGTTCGGCCGTTCCCGCACCGAGTCGGGCCGCTGGACCGCTTTTCGATCTTGGTATGGTTTCTCGCCCTTCTACTGCACCCCGGGAGAGGCGGGCGCCCATGAGAAGGGCGGGGTGGAGCACGAGGGCGGCCGGTTCCGGCGGCGGCATCTGGTCGCGCCGCCAGAGGTGGAGTCACTGGCGGAGTTGAACGAGCGCCTGGCGGCGGTCGATGCCGAGGAGGACGCCCGCCACATCCACGGTCGGCCCACCTCGGTCGGCTTCGACTTCGAGCAGGAGCGGCCGCTGCTGGGGCCGCTGCCGGCGGATGAGTACGACACCGGGATCGACCTGACTCCGGTAGTCCACCGCAACGGCCGGATCACCGTCCGCCCAGAGCTACTACTCGGTGCCGGCGAGGTTCATCGGCGCCAAGGTGCGGGTGAAGCTCAAGGCAAACGAAGTGTGGATCTTCGACGGGCGGAAGGTCGTCGCCCGCCATCCGCGGCTGACGCGTCGTTACACCTCGCACGACATCCTCGACCACTACCTGGAGATCCTGCTGGTCAAGCCCGGCGCGTTCGCTGGGGCCGCCGCGCTGGCGCAGGCCCGCGCGGAAGGGGTCTTCACCAAGACACACGAGGCGTTCTGGGCCGCGGCGAAGACCAAGTGCGGCAACCGCGAGGGCACCCAGATGCTGATCGAGGTGTTGCTGCTGCACCGGACTCTGCCCGCCGAGGCGGTCATCGCCGGGATGGCCACGGTGCTGAAGGTCGGCGCGATCAGCACCGATCTGGTGGCCATCGAGGCCCGCAAGGCCCTGGAGAACGCCGAGACGGAGCCGGACGAGGAGCCTGCCGACGATTTGCTCGACGAGGACGACGGCAGCAGCGGTGAGGCCCCTGGGGAAGACGGCGCGAAGGTGATTTCCCTGCACACCAAGCGGCTGCCACCCGATCTGCGGCCCGGGTTGCCGGACATGAGCAAGTACGACCGGCTGCTCAAGCCGGTCACCACCAAGAGGAGCACGGCGACGACGCCGCAGAAGGGCACCAGCGCATGACCCCCACCAGCACCGTCGAGCAGCACGCGGCCGAGGTCCCAGCCACCAGGATGCCGCTGCCCGGCGATCCGGAGGACGCCGCGATTGACGAACTCTGCCGGGACCTGCGGCTGCCGGCTCTGCGCGAGCGGTTCATCGAGGTGGCCACCAGCGCCCGCCGTGAGCAGCTGACCTACAAGCAGTTCCTGCTGGATCTGCTCCAGCTCGAACGCAACGACCGGGAACTTCGCCGCCAGCAGCGGTTGATCCGGGCCGCGCGTTTCCCCCGGCCGAAGCGGCTTGAGGACTTCCGGTTCGAGAAGAATCCCCACGTCTCGCCCGAAATTATCGGCGAGCTGAAGAATCCCGCCTGGGTTCAGGATGGCCGTCCCCTGGTCCTGATCGGTGACAGCGGCACCGGCAAGAGCCATCTGCTGATCGGGATCGGCACCGCGATCGCCGAGGCCGGCCTGTCGGTCCGCTACACCACCACTGCCGCGCTGGTGAACGAGCTCGCTGAGGCCGCCACCGCCAAGCGTCTGTCCTCCGTGATCGCCCGCTACAGCAAGGTCGACCTTCTGTGTCTGGACGAGTTCGGCTATCTCGACCTGGACAAGAAGGGTGCCAAGCTGCTGTTCCAGATCTTCACCGAGCGGGAGGAACGCAAGGCGACCGCGGTCGCCACGAACTCCCCGTTCAACGAGTGGGAGGCGATCTTCAACGAGCCCCGGCTCTGCGCGGCCATCGCTGACCGGATCACCTTCCGCTGCACCCTCATCCAGACCGGCACCGAGTCCTACCGGCTCCAGGCCACAGAAGCCGAACACCACACCGCCCGGTGAATCGCCCCTCTGCCGAGCGAAATGAGGCCAGCGGGATGGAAGGGCATGGCTATGACGGAAGGTGAGCGGCATCCGGACAAGGGTGTGGTGGACCGGTCGGAAGGCTTCGGTGAGCGGCTGCTGGGGGTGCTGCTGGACCGCGCGCACGAAATGCCGCCGCAGCTGATCGCCCCGCTGATCGCGGAGGAGGTGAGCAGGGTCGGTGGCCGGGACGTCTCGATCCTCTTGCAGGACTACGGGCAGCTGCATCTGGTGCCGCTGCCCGGCAGGCGGCTGGTCGTCGGCGAGCCCGAGCCGATCGGTGACTCCCACGCCGGCACGGCCTTCCTGCGTGCGACCCGCGTCGAGGTGCCGCAGGCCGGCGGCGTCCGGATGTTCCTGCCGTTGCTGGACGGAAGCGACCAGGTGGGAGTGCTCGCCCTCACCCTGGACGCTGTCGATGACGACGACCGACGGCTGCTGCGCAGGCTGGCCGGTCTGGTCGCAGACATCTTGGTCACCAAGCACCACTACACGGACCAGTTCTTCCTGGCCCGGCGCCGCGAACCGATGAGCGTGGCCGCGGAGATCCAGTGGTCCCTGCTGCCGCCGCTGGCGATGTCCGTCCCGCAGGCCGCGGTCGCTGGCATCCTCGAACCCGCCTACAACGTCGCCGGCGACAGCTTCGACTACGCCCTCAACGACGACATCCTGCACCTGGCCATTGTCGACGCGATGGGCCACGGCCTGGACGCCGCCACGATGGCGACCGTCGCCATCGGCGCCTACCGGCACGCCCGACGCGCCAGCATCGGCCTGGCCGAGATCTACGCGTTCATGGACCGGGCCGTCGCCGAGCAGTTCGGTCCCGACCACTTCGTCACCGCGCAGATGATGCGCCTGAACATCACAACGGGCCAGCTGCAGTGGGTCAACGCAGGCCATCCGGCGCCGCTGCTGATCCGCGATCATGAGGTCGTCCAGCAACTGCACAGCCCGACCACTTTGCCGGTCGGCTTCGGCGGCGATGAGCCTCGGGTCAGCGAGCAGACACTCCAACGCGGCGACCGGGTGCTGTGCTACACCGACGGCCTCATCGAAGAGCGCGGAGCCGGTGGTGAGCAGTTCGGCGAGGAACAACTCATTGACTGGGTCAGCCGCATCGAGCACACCGAGGAAGGCGTGCGCGCGGTGGTGCGCTCCTTGTCCCACGCCCTGAAGCAGGAACGGGGCGGGATCACCAGCGACGACGCGACGCTCTTCCTGATCGAGTGGCGCGGGGGCGCCGCCGACCACCTCGCCACCATGGAGTGAACCGATACCCACACCACCACTGACGGAGCCGACGAGGCACAGGCCCCGCAGCCCGCTCGACCGCGGCCACACGAAGCCGGGCCCTCACGAGCCGTGCCTGTCAGGGACGCGGCCCGAGGGGACCCGGGAACATCAGCCTATCCGGCTCCACTCCCCGCTGCTGTCGCGAACACTCCCGAGCCATCACGGCCACAGCCACAAGTCACCCGATCGGGGTGGCTCTCAATCCCGTTGCCGATCATGGACTTGTGTCGCCTCCATTCCCACCACGGACGGAGTAAAAGTGGCTCTCGATCCCACTGCCCAAGTGGTTCTCATCCACCCTGTCGAAAACAGAGGACATCTGGGTCCAGGTGCATTCCGGCTGCGTCGTGGTGGGCGCGCGCGGTGGTGGAGTCGATGCTGACCAGCGACAGGCCGACCTCGCCCCGCTTCGCGGCCTCCGCGATCACGCCCTCCAGCAGGGCCTCGAACACGCCGGCGTCACGCCACTGCCGGAAGCGGTTGGAGACGGTCGACCAGGCGCCGAACTCCTGCGGCATCTCCCGCCACTGGCCGCCGGTCCTGAACCGCCAGATCACGCCCTCGAACTGCTGCCGCAGGCGTTCGGGGTACGGGCCGTACTCGCCGATCGGCAGGTACGGCTCGATGAACTCCCACTCTTCGTCCTTCAGTTGCACGCCCGTCACACAAGACGATCTACCGGATCAGGCCTCGGCATGAGGGACAAATCCAAAGATTGATCACGACTCGATACGCGCTGGGAGCGTGGGTCAGTAAACAACTCCTGGAATGCCGCGCCTCGTGGTGGAGCGGGGCTGTCCTGTCGGGCGCTGCTGTTGAAAAGGCGTGGCTGCCCGTCAGCCGTGATGCGACAATCTGTCCGCATCTTGATCCAAATCCGCGTCCCGGAGGTCCGCATGGACATCGCCTCGTTGCTGCCGATGACCACGCCCCGGTTGTCGCTGCGTCTGTTCACTCCCGGCGACGCCGACGACCTGTACGCCTACCAGAGCCTGCCGAGCGTGGCGCGCTACTTGTACCGGCCGGCGCACACGCGGGAGCGCAGCGAGCAGGTTGCGGCCGAGCGCGCGGCGCACTCGGTTTGGTGCGCCGACGGGGACAAGCTGGCGCTTGCTGTGTGCCGACGCGATGAGCCCGGCGTCCTTGGCGAGGTGACGCTCACCCTGGCCGATGCCCGCGCCGCCCAGGCCGAGATCGGCTGGACTCTCGACCCACGTCACCAGGGGCACGGCTATGCGACCGAGGCGGCCGTGGCGCTGGCCGGGTTTGCCTTCGACAAGCTGGGCGTGCACCGGCTCTACGCACGGCTGGATGTGGAGAACACCGGGTCTGTGCGGGTCTGTGAGCGCCTCGGGATGCGTCGGGAGGCGCACCTGGTCGAGAACGACCTCGACGGGGATCGCTGGGGCAGCGAGTACATCTACGCGGCGCTGGCCGCGGACATGGGCGGTCAATCAGGCAGTTGAGCCCGGCGCCGCCTCCTGTTCGTGATCTTCCGGATGGAAGGATCCTGGTATGTCTGGTGGGGATGGCCTGTTCGAGGTGGATACGGCGGCGGTGGTGGAGCCGCAGACCGCGCCGACGGTGCCGGTGAAGAAGACGTTCCGGGTGTTCGTCCCCGATCAGATGTTGCTGCCGCCGTCGCTGGATGAGTAGTTGCCGCAGGACCATCTGGCGCGGTTCGTCGCCGAGTTGGTCGACGAGATCCTGGACCTGGCCCCGATCCCGGCGGCCTGCACCGAGAAGCGCGGGTTCCCACCGTATGACCCGCGTCTGATGGTCCGGCTGCTGATCTACGGCTACACAACCGGGATGCGCTCGTTGCGGGCGATCGAGCGCAGGTGCGTGGACGATGTGGCGTTCCGCCACCTGCCGCCGGGGCCGGCCCGGATTACCGGTCGATATCCAGGTTCCGGGCCCGGCACCTGGACGCCCTGGCCGGGATCTTCACCCAGTCGCTGCACCTGGCGCAGAGGCTGGGCAAGGTGAAGATGGACAGGGTGGCGTTGGACGGCACGAAGCTTGAGGCCAATGCCTCAAAGCACAAGGCGATGAGCTACGCCCGATTGGTCGACAAGGAGCAGCACGTCGAGGCGGAGATTGCAGAACTCGAAGCCGCTGCGGCCGCGCTGCTGGCCGACGCGGCTGCCGTCGACGCCGCCGAGGACGAGAAGTTCGGCCGCGGTGGCAAGGACCCCGATCTGCCCGCGAAGACGGGCGAGCAGCGTCCTGAAGTTCCACCCTGATCGTCGAGAGCGGGTCACGCAGCCGCCGCTGCACCGTCCGTGTCTCCGCCAGCACCGCATCGACCACCTCGAACGGCACGACGGCCGTCAGTTCGCCGAGGTGACCGGGGGCGAACCTCCCCGCGGCCACGGTCATCGTACGAGTGATAGCCGTCAGCGGCGACGGCAGGACAGAATGCAACAGCAACGGAGCTCCTCGGGAACAAGCTGTCTTGGTCGACTGCCTGTACCAACGAGCTCCGTTGCGCTTTGTCCTCGCCCCCTCAACGCGCTTGCGTGACCTGCGAACACGCTAACTTCCCTGCCTTGGGGGAAGCCCCCGACCTGTACGAACATGACCGAGGCCGAGGCGGTCCGGACGCCTGAGCCGCAGCCGACGAAGGCGGTGGACGACCGGCTGATCGATGAGTTGTCGGGACGGGCCCAGGCCGGGGCCTGCAGTTGACGGGCGCGGGCGGTCTGCTGGCTTACCGGGGCAGGTGGGCGCCGTTCATGAGGCGGGGGATCCGCAGGGGGTTGTCGTCGCGGAGTTCGGGGGGCAGGAAGGGGTCGGGAAAGGACTGGTAGCAGACCGGGCGCAGCCAGCGCTCGATGGCGAGGGTGCCGACGCTCGTCGTTCCGGGTGAACTCGTCGCGGGCCACGGCCCCCCGTGCACCATCGCGTGGCAGACCTCGACCCCGGTGGGCCAGCCGCCCCACAGGATGCGGCCTGCTCGCTCCTCCAGCACGGGCAGCAGTCGCAGGGCCGTGGCCAGGTCGGCGTCGGTTCCCTGCAGGGTGGCTGTCAGCTGCCCCTCCAGATTCTCCAGCAGGGAGAGGAGTTCTTCCGTCCCGGACCAGCGCACGATGAGCCCCGCGGCGCCGAAGACCTCGCCGGTGAGATCCTCGTGCGCGGTGTACGTGGCCGCGTCGCATTCGAGGACCACGGGGGCGGGCGCGTACGGGCCGTCCCCGGCTGTGCCCCGGGCCACCTCCCGCACCCCTTCGACGGCCGCCCACCGCTGCACCCCCTCTGTGTACGCCCGGGTGATTCCCGGGGTGAGCATGACCTGGCCCTCCGTACTCGCCACGGCCTGAGTCACGGCGGCGAGGAAGGCGTCGCCCGTCGGCCCGGCCGGCAGCAGCAGGAGGCCGGGGTTCGTGCAGAACTGCCCCGCGCCGTTGGTCAGCGACGCCACGTATCCCTCGGCCGCCGGTCCCGGCTCGGCGAGGGCCCCGTCGAGCACGATCACGGGGTTGACTGCGGACATCTCGGCGTGGACCGGGACGGGCGTCGGGCGGGACTGCGCGGCGGCGACCAGCGCCAGCCCGCCGGCCCGGGAGCCGGTGAAGCCCACGGCCGCGATCCGTGGATCGCCGACCAGGGCGAGACCGACCTCGTTGCCCCGGCCCACCAGCAGCGAGAACACACCGGCCGGCACACCTGTGCGCGCGGCGGCCGTCGTGACGGCGCGGGCCACCGCCTCGCTGGTGCCCGGGTGGGACGGGTGTGCCTTGGCCACCACGGGGCAGCCGGCGGCCAGCGCGGACGCGGTGTCTCCGCCCGCGACCGAGAACGCCAGCGGGAAGTTGCTCGCGCCGAACACCGCCACCGGACCGACGGGAATCCGGCGCAGCCGTACATCCGTCCGGGAGGCCCCGGAGTCGATCCTGGCACCGAGCGCGGTTCCACCTCTGACCAGATCGGCGAACAGGCGCAGTTGCCCGCAGGTCCGCCCCCGTTCACCGGCCAGCCGGACCGAAGAGAGCCCGGTCTCGTGGGCCGCAAGTTCCAGAAGTGCGTCGCCGAGCGCTTCGATCTCCTCCGCGCAGGCGTCGAGGAAGTCCGCCCGGCGCTCCGTCGGCAGGGCGCGGAAGGCGCGGGCGTCAGCCTCGGCGAGCCGGGCTGCCTCGGCGATCTGCTCCGCCGACGCGTCCCGGAGCGGAGGGCCGATCGGCTCGCCGGTCGCGGCGGCGATCGCGTGCCAGGCGGCCCCCGTACCGGGGGCGTCACGGCCGGCCAGGATCGAGTGTCCGGTCAGGTTCACAACGATTCATCTCCCTGTGCGCACGGTGTGCAGCGCGCCGTCGTCGGGCGCCGGGCGAAGATCACCCGGTCGGCGGCGTTGTCTTCGGATCATTCCGATGTATAGCCTAGCTGTGGCATGTGACATTGCACAGAGGGGGTGGCTATGAAAGTCGTTGTCGTGGGCGCGGGCATCGTGGGCGCTGCGTGCGCGTTCCACGCCGCCGCGGCGGGCCTCGGCGTCACGGTTCTCGACCGGGGGCCCGTCGGCGCCGGCACGACCAGTCGGGGGGAGGGCAACATACTCCTCTCCGACAAGGAACCGGGACCCGAAATGGAACTGGCCCGGCTCAGCCGCGATCTGTGGGACGAGGCCGGCGAGGAACTCGGCCCGGACACCGTCGAACTGGAAGCCAAGGGCGGCCTGGTCGTCGCGAGCACACCCGACGCCCTCACCGCCCTGCACGCGTTCGCCGCGAGTCAGGCGGCAGTTGGCGTTCGCACCGAACCCGTCGAACGCGTCCGCGATCTCGAACCGCATATCGCGCCCGGGCTTCCCGGCGGCGTCCACTACCCGCAGGACGCCCAGGTACAGCCCGTCCTCGCGGCAGCCGGACTGCTGCGCGCCGCAGTCCGGCGCGGCGCACGGGTGCACACCGGCGAAGCCATCGCCGCAATCACCGGATCCGACGGCCGGATCGCCGGAGTCCGCACCGCTGACGGCACCGTGCTGACCGCCGACGCAGTGGTGAACGCTGCGGGGACCTGGGGCGGCGAAGTCGGCCGCCGACTCGGCGCCCCCGTCGAGATCCTGCCGCGCCGGGGCTTCGTCCTCGTCACCGAGCCGCTGCCGCCCATGATCCGGCACAAGGTCTACTCCGCCGACTACGTCGCCAACGTCGCCTCCTGCGACGCGGGGCTGGAGACCTCGTGCGTCGTCGAGGGCACCCGGGCCGGAACCATTCTGATCGGCGCCAGCCGCGAGCGCGTCGGCTTCGACACCGCCATGAACCCGGCCGTGGTCGCCGCCCTCGCCGCCCAGGCGTGCCGTCTGTTCCCGTTCCTGCGCGCCGCCCATCTGATCCGCGCCTACCGGGGCTTCCGGCCGTACTGCCCGGACCACCTGCCGGTCATCGGTCCGGACCCCCGAGTGCCCGGCGTCGTCCACGCGTGCGGCCACGAGGGCGCCGGTATCGGTCTCGCTCCGGGAACCGGCGCTCTGGTCACCGCTCACCTGCTCGGCCGCCCCTGGCGGGGCGCCGATCCGGCCGCCCACACCGGTCTCCTGCCCGACCGATTCCTCACCACCGGAGGTATGCCGAAGTGAGCGAGTTCACCGTGGACGGCGAACCGCTGCCGTTCGTACCAGGACAGACCCTGGCCGCCGCACTCGTCGCCTCGGGCCGGGTCGCCTGGAGGGCCACCCGGCTCGGACAGCGGCCCCGCGGGGTCTTCTGCGGGATCGGCGTCTGTTTCGACTGTCTGGTGACCATCGACGGAACGGGCGGGCAACGCGCCTGCCTCGTGCAGGCCCGCACGGGCATGGCCGTCACGACCGGGGAGGGCGACGATGAGTGAATCCGGTGACCTCGTGGTGGTGGGCGCCGGCCCGGCCGGCATGGCGGCTGCCGCCACCGCCCTGGACGGCGGATTGCGTGTCCTTCTCGTCGACTCGGGCGCCGCCCTGGGCGGCCAGTTCTGGCGCCACCCCCCACAACACGCGCGCCACGCCATCCCGACCACGGACCTGCACCACGGACTTCCCACGTACCGGGCGCTGTGCGCGACACTGTCCGCCCACGCGCGCACCGGTCGGCTCACGCTGCTGTTGAACCACCACGTGTGGACCACGGCCCGTGAGGGCGACGGGTTCGCCGTCCACGCCATGGACCGGAGCCGGGCGCCCGAGGAGACCGCCGTAGTGCTGCGCGCACCAGCACTGCTGGTGGCGACCGGCGCCTACGACCGCCAACTTCCCTTCCCCGGCTGGGACCTGCCCGGCGTGCTCACCGCCGGGGGTCTCCAGTCGCTGCTCAAGGGCGGGGGAGTCGCCGCCGGCCGCCGGGTGGTGCTCGGCGGTACGGGACCCTTCCTGCTGCCGGTCGCCGCGGCCCTCGCCGCACGCGGGGCCGAGGTCGCCGCCGTGTGCGAGGCGGCTGCGCCCTCGGCCTGGCTGCGACACCCCGTACCGCTGTTGCGCAACCCCGCCAAGTGGGTTGAGGCCGCGCGGTACGCGGGCACGCTCGCCCGGCACCGCGTCCCGGTCCGTACCCGCACCGCGATCGTCGGCGCCGAAGGAGACGGGAGGGTCGCCATGGTGCGCGTCGCCTCCCTGGATGCCGGGGGCAGCCCGCTCCCGGGTACGGAGCGCCGGATCGAGGCCGACACCGTGGGCGTCGGCTGGGGCTTCGCGCCCCAGCTCGACCTCCTCATCCCCCTCGGCTGCGACCTCGCCGACGCGGGCGACGGCACCATGGCCGCCGCCGTCGACGACGGACAGCGCACAGGCGTGCCCGGGCTCTACGCGGCGGGCGAGACCTGCGGCGTGGGCGGGGCCGTGCTCGCGGTGAACGAGGGCGCGATCGCCGCCGTGTCGGTGCTCACCGACCTCCGGTCGCCCGGCCTGCCGAACGTCCGGCGCCTGGCCGCGAAACGTGCCGCGGTGGCCAGGCACCGTGCCTTCGCCCGTGCGATGGCACAGGCGCACCCCCTGCCAACGGCCTGGTCCTCGTGGCTGACCGACGACACGCTGGTCTGCCGGTGCGAAGAGGTCACCGCAGGGGCGGTCCGGGCCGCCTGCGCCGACGGATCGGCATCCGACCACCGGCAAGTCAAACAGTTGACCAGGGCCGGCATGGGGTGGTGCCAGGGCCGGATGTGCGGGCCCGCCGTGCACTGTCTCGTGGCCCGCGACCAGCCGTACGCGCCCGCGGAACGGCTGATCGCAACCCCCGCCACCCTCGGTGGGCTCGCCGGTCTCGACGAGTCCACCACCGATCACACCTGAGGAGCTCAAATGACCCAGAACCGCAAGCCCTGGCACGGCGTCATCGTCGCGACCAGCCTCCCGTTCGACCACGACCTCGCCGTCGACCACGGCGCCTACGGGGACAACGTCGCCTGGCTCGCCGAACAGGGCCTGCACGGCGTTGCCCCGAACGGCTCGCTGGGCGAGTACCAGACCCTGACCTACGAGGAACGCGACCGCGTCGTAGAGACCGCCGTCGCGAACGCCCCCGAGGGCTTCACCGTCATGCCGGGCGTCGGAGCCTACGGCGCGGTCGAGGCGAAGCGGCACGCGCAGTTCGCCAAGGACGCCGGCTGCCAGGCCGTCATGTGCCTGCCGCCCAACGCCTACAGAGCTGACGACCGCGCCGTTCTCGAGCACTACCGGATGGTGGCCTCGGCCGGACTTCCCGTCACCGCCTACAACAATCCCATCGACACCAAGGTCGACCTGCGCCCGGAGCTGCTGGCCAAGCTGCACGCCGAGGGTTTCATCGTGGGCGTGAAGGAGTTCTCCGGCGACGTCCGGCGGTGCTATGCCATCAGTGAACTCGCCCCCGGGCTCGACCTCCTGATCGGCACCGACGACACCCTCCTGGAGGTCGGTCTCGCCGGCGCCAAGGGCTGGGTCGCGGGCTACCCCCAGATCTTCCCGCGCGCCTGCCTCGCCCTCTACAACGCCTCGTTGGCAGGCGATCTCGACACCGCGCTCCCCCTCTACCGCCAGCTTCACTCCGTGCTGCGCTGGGACAGCAACACCAAGTTCGTACAGGCCATCAAGCTCGGCCAGGACATGATCGGCCGGACCGGCGGCTCCTGCCGTCCGCCCCGGCAGGCGCTGGACCCGGAGAGCGAAGCCCTCGTACGTGCCGCCACCCAGGCCCTCATCGACGCCGGGGTGAACTGACATGCGTTCGGTCGCCTGTTACCACGCCGTCGACTCGCACACCGAGGGGATGCCGACCCGGGTTGTCACGGGCGGGGTCGGCGTCCTGCCGGGCGCGACGATGGCCGAGCGGCGACAGCTGTTCATCGAGCAACGCGACCGGCTGCGCACCCTGCTCATGTGCGAGCCGCGCGGGCACGCGGCCATGTCCGGAGCGATACTCCAGCCCCCGACCCGGCCCGACGCCGACTTCGGCGTCCTGTACATCGAGGTCTCCGGCTGCCTGCCCATGTGCGGGCACGGCACGATCGGCGTGGCAACGGTTCTCGTGGAGACGGGCATGGTCGAGGTGGTCGAGCCGGAGACCCTCATCCGCCTGGACACGCCTGCCGGGCTGGTCACGGCACGGGTCGTTGTGCGGGACGGCCGCGCCGAGTCGGTCACCCTGGAGAACGTCGCGTCCTACAGTCACGGGCTGGACCAGGTCGTCGAGGTCGAGGGCTTCGGCCCGGTCCGCTACGACATCGCCTACGGCGGCAACTTCTACGCCATCGTGCGCACCGAGGACCTCGGCATCCCCTTCGATCGGGAGGAGAAGCATCGGCTGCTGGACGCGGGCCTGGCCGTCATGGAGGCGATCAACGAGCAGAACCCGGTGGCGCATCCGGAGGATCCCTCCATAGACGTTTGTCACCACGTCTATCTGGAGGCGCCCGGCTCGACCGCCGAGCATTCGCGGCACGCCATGGCGATCCACCCCGGGTGGTTCGACCGCTCGCCCTGCGGGACGGGAACCAGCGCCAGGATGGCCCAACTGCACGCGCGGGGGCTACTACCGACCGGGCGGGACTTCGTCAACGAGTCCCTCATCGGCTCCCGCTTCACCGGCCGGATCCTGGCAGAGACCACGGTCGGCGGCCGGCCCGCCGTACTGCCTTCCGTCACCGGCCGCGCCTGGATCACCGGGACCGCGCAGTACCTGCTCGATCCCACGGACCCCTACCCGGCGGGGTTCACTGTGTGAACCGTTCGAGCGGTCGCGCGATGGACCGGACGCCCGTGCGGCGTCCGGTCCATCGCGCCCACCTGTCCGGACGCCGCCTGGCGGACCGGCCCACGGCATGTCGAGACATCAGGGAGCGTGATGCGTGTGACACGGGAAAAGCCGAAGGCGGCTGACACTTCGGAAGGGCACAGGAAGGAGACGGCGGTGGCGCGCGGGCCGCTGGGCACCGTGCCGATCGAAACGGTGGACTGGCACACCGGGGGCGAACCGTTCCGGATCGTGCCGCAGGCCCCGCCGGCTGTGACCGGGGCCGGGCTCACCGTCGCCGAGCGGCGCACGGCCGCCATGGCCAGCGACGAGGTCCAGTGGACGCGGGCCCTGCTGTGCAGCGAACCGCGCGGCCACGCCGACATGTACGGGGCCTTCCTGGTACCGCCGGACGACGCCGGCGCCCACCTCGGCGCCCTCTTCTGGCACAAGGACGGCTTCTCCACAGCCTGCGGCCACGGCACGATCGCCCTCGGCGCCTGGGCGGTCGCCTCGGGCCTGGTCCCGGCGTCCGCCGACGGAACGACGGACGTCGTGATCGACGTACCCTCCGGCCGTGTCACGGCGAGCGTGCGCACCGTCGGCGGCCGGGTCGCGGACGTGACATTCATCAACGTCCCCGGCTACGTCCACGCGCGCGGCGTCGAGGTGGCAACCTCGCGCGGAACCGTCGCCGTCGACATCGCCTTCGGCGGCGCCATGTACGCCGTGCTTCCGGTGGAGCGGTTCGGGCTGCGGGTCCGGCCGGAAGACATCCCCCAGCTCATCGCGGCGGGCCGCGAGATCCGCGACGCGCTCAACGCCACCGGCACCGCCGAACACCCGCAGGATCCCCGGCTGTCCGGCGTCTACGGGACGGTGTTCACCGAAGAGGCCGCCGCACCGGCCCGATTGCCCGACGGCACCCGGCGGTTGCACCACCGCAACGTCACGGTGTTCGCGGACGGTGAGGTCGACCGCTCCCCGTGCGGCTCGGGCACCGCCGCACGGGTCGCGCTGCTCGCCGACGCCGGACAACTGCACCCCGGTGACGAACTGCGGCACGAGTCAGTGGTGGGATCCGTCTTCCACGCCCGGATCGCCCACCTGACCACTGCCCACGGCCTCCCCGCGGTCGTCCCGGCCGTGACGGGCACGGCGTACGCCACCGGGACCTGCCGCTTCACCGTCGATCCCGACGACACCCTCCTGCCGGGCTTCGTGCTGCGATGACGACAATGCTCGACGAGGAGGACGTGTTCGCGCTCGGCCCGGTCGGCGCTGTCGCCGCAGTCCGGGAAGCGCTGGCCAGGGGGCTCGACCCGGACGGCGACGTGCCGCGCGCGATCATTCCGCTGGCCCACGGTCAGGGACTGCTCATGCCCTCGGAATCCGGTGGCTGGTTCGGTGTGAAGATCGCCACCGTCGCGCCCGGCAACGCCGCGCGCAGGCTGCGGCGGATCAACGCCACCTATCTGCTGCACGACAGCGCGACCCTGACCCCGGTGGCGCTCCTGGACGGGGTGGCGCTGACGACCCTGCGGACCCCCGCGGTCTCGGTCGCGGCCTGCCTGGACCGGCTGCGCGGGCTCGCGGACGCCTGCGGAGGACTGCGTCTGGTGGTCTTCGGTGCGGGCCCCCAGGGGGAGGGGCACGTCGCCACCGTCCGGGCCCACGTTCCGGTGGCCGACGTCACGGCCGTCACCCGGCGCGGGGGCCCCGTCCCCGGATGGGCGGACCGGCATACGTCGGCGGACGGCGCGGAAACGGCGGCTCTGGTACGTCGCGCGGATGTCGTCGTCACTGCGACATCCGCCCGTGAACCGGTGGTCGACGGGCGTCTGGTGCGCGACGGCGCGGTGGTGCTGGCGGTCGGCTCGCATGAACCGACCGCGCGGGAAATCGACAGCGCGCTGATGGGTCGCGCTACGGTCCTCGTGGAGAGCCGGGAGACCGCCCTCCGCGAGGCGGGCGACGTCGTGATGGCGATGCGCGAGGGCTCGCTTGCCCCGGGCTCCCTGGTGACCATGGCGGACCTGATCGGCTCGCGGGCCGTCGTCCCGGCCGACCGCCCGCTGGTCGTGAAGACATGCGGGATGGCCTGGCAGGACCTGGTGGTCGCCATCGCGGCCTACCGGCGGAAGGGGGGAACTCCGGGGGAGCGGATCTGACCTCTCCGGCCCGTCGGTGCCGGGTCCGGGGCAGTACCTCCGGTCGTGCCGGATGAGCCTCGGCGTCAGCGGGAGCCGAGCGTGCGGGCCGGGCGCTCGGCTTCCCGCTTCCGCGCCGCCCACAGGGTCCGCACATGCGCGAGATGGTGGCGCATCTGCTCCTCGGCGCCCTCCGCATCCCCGGCGATCATGATGTCCAGAAGTGCTGTGTGCTCCCGCGCCGACCCCACCAGCGCTCCTTCCTGGGACAGGTCGGCGAGCCCGTAGAGCCGAGAGCGCTTACGCAGGTCGGCCACCGTCTCGAGGAGGCGGGCGTTCCCCGCGAGGGCGAGCAGGCCGAGATGGAAGCTGTGGTCCGACTCCAGGTAGGCGATCAGGTCGCCCCGGTCTGCGGCGGCCACGATCTCCTCGGCCATCGGCCTCAGCGCCTCCAGCTGCTCGCGTGAGGCGGACCGGGTCACGCGGCCGATGGTGGGGATCTCGATGAGTGAGCGGATCTCGGTGTACTCGTCCAAATCGCAGTCGGAGAGTTCGGTGACGCGGAACCCCTTGTTGCGTACCGCCTCGACCAGGCCCTCGCGGGCGAGATCCAGCATGGCTTCGCGCACGGGCGTGGCGGAGACGCCGTATTCGGCGGCCAGCATGGGCGCCGAGTAGATCACGCCGGGCTGCAGGTCTCCCGAGATCAGCGCAGCGCGCAGGGCGTTGGCCACCCGGTCGCGCAGGTGCTCCTGCACGGAGAGGAGTTTGCGGGACTTCAGCCCACTCATACATTTCCTTTCACCGATTTGTCAGTGCGCTATACAATGTCACGTTGCGCGGCACCCAGGAAATGACATGGGACTCGGTTCCCGTGCCTCGTGGTGTCCGATCCGCGCCGTGGCGCCGGGCCCGGCCGGGCCCGGCGCTGCCCAACAGTCGGTCAGCCGTCCAAAGGCCGGGCCATCCACTCCTCGACGCCGTCGGGCGTACGGGGCAGCGCGGCGGAGAGAAGTTCCGCGCCCCGGCAGGGGGCAACCGCAAAGATGTGGGACGGCAATCCGTTCCGGGATCTTCCTGTGCGATGCGACATGTGCCATTTTACATGTCACACATCAATGGCCGCATGTTCAACGTGCGGCCACGACGGCCCCGGAGGCCCCAACAGATGCGCCCCTCCTGGATATCAACGGCCAACGCGCGCAGGCTCCCTGCGCTCGGCGCCGCTTTCTTCATCGCGTTCGGCCTGCTCATGCCGCAGAGCCAGGCCACCCCCGTCGGCGCCGTGCCCCAGGTCGGCGCCAGCGCTGCCGGACCCGTGGCTTCGGCGCCGCGGTCGATCCCGGTCCCCAAGTCGCCCGACGCCACGACCGACGGCTCCGGTTTCAAGATCTCCTCGCAGGACTCCACCGAAGAGTCCGCCCCGGCGGCCGCCCCGACCGCCGAGCCCGTCAAGGCCGGCAAGCGGCTCTCGGCCGCCGCCGACGGGGACGAATGCCGCGACCTGTCCGGAGTGATCAACTCCACGGGCAGCGCGCTGATTCAGCAGCTCAAGGCCCTCCCCGAGGTCACTTGCACCTACCCGCTGTTCAACCTCACCGGCACCGATGCCGGGAAGACGTTCCGCGAGCCCCAGATGGTGACCGTCGCCAACGCGCTGCGCGACGCCTCTGCCGCCTACCCGGGCGACAACAGCACCTCCGTGGGCCAGTTGGTGATGTTCCTGCGCGCCGGCTACTACGTGCAGGACAACCACCAGGATGTCGTCGGTGACTACGGCACGGCGCTGCAGGCCTCGGCCCGCGGCGCGCTGGACGCCTTCTTCGCCGCCCCGCGCAGCAAGGACGTCACCGACGCCAACGGCGATACGCTCAACGAGGTCGTCACGCTGATCGACAGCACCCACGAGGCCGGCCGGTACGCCGGCGTCGTCAAGTGGCTGCTCGCCAACTACGACGCCACCTGGCCGAGCCGGATGACCCTCTCCCTCAAGAACGCCGAGCGCGTCGTCGAGAACGGCTTCGATGCCAGGAACGACGGCCGGGGCTGGCGGGCCGCGCTCAAGGCCGACCCTGCGATCCTCAACACCTGGGCCGACTTCATCACCCGCAACGAGACGCAGCTGAACCGCTTGGACGTCATCAGCAACGTCGGCCGCTTCCTCGGTTACGCCCTCGATGTTCCCGAGCTCAAGGACCGGGTCCGGCCGCTGCTGAAGGACCTGATCAACCGCTACCCGAACGTCGGCCCCACCGCCCCGATCACCATGAACCTGGGCTGGGCCACACGTCAGTACGACAAGGGCAACTGCGCGGCCTACGGCATCTGCGACCTGGGCAGCCGCGTGCTCCCGGTGGTCCTGCCGATCCAGCACACCTGCAGCCCGGGCCTGAAGATCCGCGCCCAGGACATGTCCCCCGGGCAGCTGGCCACCACCTGCACCAGCCTGATCAACCAGGACGCCTACTTCCACCGCGTGATCGGCGACAAGGGCGCGATCCCCGGTGACGTGAACACCGACCTGGAGGTCGTCGCCTTCGACGACTACACCCAGTACTCGCTGTACGCCTGGGCCATCTACGACATCGACGTCGACAACGGCGGCATGTACGAGGAGGGCGACCCGACCAGGCCGGGCAACCAGGCCCGCTTCATCGCCCACGAGGCGTCCTGGCTGCGCCCCAGGTTCGAGATCTGGAACCTCAACCACGAGTACACCCACTACCTCGACGGCCGCTACAACATGGACGGCGACTTCGAGGCCAGCCAGACCACGCCGACCATCTGGTGGGTCGAGGGCATCGCCGAGAACATCTCGTACGGCTACCGCCAGGAGCGTAACGCCGACGCGATTGCCGAGGCCGGTAAGAAGACCTACAAGCTCAGCGAGTTGTTCGACACCGTCTATGGCCAGGACGAGGACTCCGACGTCAACTCGACGCGGGTCTACCGGTGGGGCTTCCTGGCGGTCCGCTACATGCTGCAGGCGCACCCCGCGGATATCGAGACCGTGCTCGGCAAGTACCGCACCGGTGACTGGAACGGTGCCCGCACCTTCCTGAAGCAGACCATCGGCACCAGCTACGACGCCGGCTTCGCCACCTGGCTGACGACCACCTGCGCGACCGACGACTGCGGCCCCCTGCCGGAGGCTCAGTCCACCCCGCTCTGTACCAACGCAGACACGCGCCAATTCGACAAGAACTGCCGACGGGACAACCTCGCGGCCACCACCGGCGACCACAGCAACCACTTCCTGTACCTGCCGGCCGGCGTCCAGCAGCTGACCATCACCAGCACCGGCGGCACTGGCAACGCCGACCTGTACTACAACGGCACCAGCTGGGCCACCACCACCTCGTACCAGGCGAAGTCCACCAACACCGGCAACAACGAGACGCTGACCATCGACAACCCGCCGTCCGGCTGGGTCTACTTCAGCCTCGACGCCGGACAGCAGGACTTCAGCGGCGTGAGCGTCACCACGCAGTACCAGTAGGCCGCTCCACCGGAACCCACCGAGGTCCGCCGAGCAGGGAAGGCCCCGCCAGCGTGACACGGTCGGGAAACGGGGCTTGGGCATGCGTCCCGCCGCCGTCAGGAGGCGGGACGCAGTGCCGGTCCCGCCTGACCATGTCCGGAGCCGGCGGCACCTGGTGCAAGCGCCCGCGAAGCGGGGCGAGGCCCATGAGCTGGGCCGATCCGATCATCACCTTGCCCACGGCGTACAAGCCGCCGATCGGTTTTCCCTCCTCCCGCAGGACACGCAGACGTTGATCTACCGCGAAACCGACGGTGCCGGTGACCAACGCCCCCTGCACTCGGACGGCGCAGAACTGGCCGGCCTCCAGTGGGCCCCAGGAGTTCAGGGAGGCGGTCGAGGGCCGGGCCCCCAGGCCTGGCCCCGGCCCCGGATCAGCCCGCGGCGGAATCCAGCAGGTGCCCCATCCACTCCTCGATGCCGTCGACCGTGCGCGGCAGGGCGCCCGACATCAGGCGGGCGCCGTCCGCCGTGACGACCAGGTCGTCCTCGATGCGCACACCGATCCCGCGCAGCTCGGCCGGGAGGGTCTCGTCGTCCGGCTGGAGGTAGAGGCCAGGCTCCACCGTGAGGACCTGGCCCTCCTCCAGGACGCCGTCCAGGTAGGTCTCCGACCGGGCCTTCGCGCAGTCGTGGACGTCCAGGCCGAGCATGTGACCGCTGCTGCACAGCGTGTACCGCCGATACAGGTCGCCCTCCGCGTTCTTGAGGACACCCCACTCCGCGAGGCCCTCCGCGATCACCCGCATGCCGGCCCGGTGGAAGTCGCGGAAGCTCGCCCCGGGGCGCAGGGCGGCCATACCCGCGTCCTGGGCGGCGAGGACCAGTTCGTATACCTGCCGCTGTACCGGGGAGAAGCGGCCCGACAGCGGCAGGGTGCGCGTGATATCGGCCGTGTACAGGGTGTCGGTCTCCACGCCCGCGTCCAGGAGCAGCAGGTCCTCCCCGTTCAGGCGGCCGTCGTTGCGGATCCAGTGCAGGACGCACGCGTGCGCGCCGGAGGCGGCGATGGTGTCGTAGCCGGTGCCGTTGCCCTCGGCCCGGGCGCGCAGGCCGAAGACCCCCTCGATCCACCGCTCCCCGCGCGGGTGTCCCAAGGCGTGCGGCAGCGCCCGTACGACGTCCTCGAAACCGGCGGTCGTGTGGTCGACGGCCAGTTGCAGCTGGCCGACCTCCCACGCGTCCTTGACCAGGCGCAACTCGGACAGGGCGGCGGCCAGTTCGGCGTCGGTGGCGGCGTCGCGGCCCACCGGTGAGCCGAGTGCGTCCAGGTGGGCGCAGCGGATGCCGGTGAGGCGCTCGGCCTCCGCCAGGTCGGGGCGGCGGCCCACCCAGAACTCCCCGTAGCGGCGGTCCCGGTAGAACTCCTTGTTCCCGTCCGCCCGCGGCGAGCGCGGCCGCAGGTAGAGGACCGCCTCGTGTGCGTGCGGTCCCGACGGTTCCATGACCAGGACGTGGCCCACCTGGTCCTCGCCGGTCAGCCCGGTCAGCCACGCGTACGCGCTGTGCGGGCGGAAGCGGTGGTCGCAGTCATTGGAGCGGACCTTCAGTTCACCGGCCGGAACGATCAGCCGCTCGCCCGGGAAGCGGGCCGAGAGCCGGGCCCGGCGGGCCGGGGTGAGGTCGTGGCCGGGGACCCGCGCCGCGTCCGGCAGCGGGGACGGGGTCCAGTTCCCCGCCATGAATCGGGACAACTCCGGTGACACCGGCAGGTCGTGGCTGCCGGTGTGGAGACGGGAGGAGGTGTCGGTCACGGAGGCTCCCTCGAGAAGACGTGGACTGGTGGGCGCACAGGCATTGTCAGTGCAATTTCACATTACTATGTTACACCTCACACCGTGGCGCGTTAATCCCCGTCAAACGCCGCGTGACACAGGGCAGTTACCGCACCCCCCCCACCTCACCCTCTCCAACCAGGAGTTCTCGGTGTTCAAGCACAGAGCCGTGCGCTCGTCTCTCCTCGCCTCCGCCGTAGCCGTGACCCTCCTCGTCACCGCCGGGCAGGCCACCACGCAGGCCGCGGAATCGGGGACCGCCGCCGGTCCGGCCGCCGCCACGGCGACCGCCACCTTCTCCTCCGGGGCCCCAGCCGCGAACCCCTTCGACGAGGTCGACCGCCTCGCCACCGCGCAGGAGCACACCCCCGCGCCCGCCCCCGCCCCTGGCGGGGCCGCCCTGGCCGGGCAGGTCCCGGGCGCGGCGACGCCCGCCACCGCGCCCGCCGCGCGCACCGCACGCAGCCTCGCCGGCGCCGTTCCCTGCACCCTCGACGGAATCACCGGTCTGCCCCCGGAGCAGTTCGCCGACTTCCTCGCCGACCAGGCGGTCCTCGCCGACGGCTGTCTGCGGAACCTCATCTGGACCTGGGACGCCCGCCTCGCCCCCGTCATGTCCGACGCGCACGTCCAGGCCGTCTCCCGCCGCATATCCGGCCTGGCCGCCGCCCACGACGGCCGCAACTCCTCCCACCTGGAGGAGATGTTCACCTACCTGCACGCGGTCGCCTACCACGACTTCTCACGCGACGAGATCGACATCACCGACGCCCCGACCACCGCCGCGATCCGCAGGGCCATCGACGACTTCGGCAACGCCGCACGCACCTTCGACATCACCCCCTCCAACGCCCGCACCCTGCGCGAGGCCCTTTACGCCGCAGGCCCCGGCCTGCGCCGGCACCAGCTCGGCCTCATCAAGAAGGTCCTCGCCACGATGGACCCGGCCCACCCCGCCACGAACCTCGACCCCGCCTGGGCCGGTGCCGTCCTCGCCGCGCTCTCCACCAACTATCTCGGCGTCTACCCGGGCAACCAGGACACCGCCTTCCATGCGGCCGTCTCCGCCGACCCCGCCTACCGGGCCGCCTTCAAGGCCTTCGCCGACTACACGCACCTCAAGGGCACCGGCAATGCCTGGGTGGCCCGTGACGCGCTGGGCGAGTACGGCCGCTTCGGTCAGATCCAGGGCCTGCGGGGCCAGATCACTGCAGACCTCGGCGCCCTCCTGGAGCCGGTCGAGGCGGGCTTCGGCAACGGCAGCGAGCAGTGGGCCAAGCTCGTCTCCTGGCTGAACTTCTACGAGGCGTGCAAGCCGTACGGCGTGTGCAAGGAGGACATCGAGAAGCAGCTCTTCCCCTACACCTACTCCTACGACAACGGCGGCATCAAGGTGCGCACCGCACTCGACCGGGCCACCGTCGACCAGCTGTACTACGCGAGCAAGCAGGTCAAGTCGCAGTACCACCGGGTGCTCGGCACCGACCGGCCGCTCGCCGACGACCCCAACAGCACGCTCAACATCGTGCTGTACGCCTCCCGTGCCGACTACGAGAACTACCACCCCATCCTGACCGGCTACGACACCAACAACGGCGGCATCTATATCGAGAACGGCGCCACCTTCTACACCTACCAGCGCCGCGTCCCCCAGGACTCCTCGCTCACCCTGGAAGAGCTCTTCCGACACGAGTACACGCACTACCTCAACGGCCGCTACGCCGTCCCCGGCTCCTTCGGCGAGGGCCCCTGGTACGAGAGCGACCGTACGACCGCCATGGACGAGGGCACCGCCGAATTCTTCGACGGCGCCACCCGCGACAACGGCATCGCGGTGCGCAAGTCCTTGGTCAAGAGCATCATCAGCGACACCGCCGGCGGCGGCCCGCGCATGACCGTCGAGCAGCTCCTGAACGCCACCTACGACGGCGACGGCTTCCGCTTCTACAGCTACGCCGGCACGTTCTTCGAGTTCCTGTGGACCGAGAAACCGGCCCTGCTGCGCGAGATGTACACGCACCTGCGCAACAACGACGTGGCGGCGTACGACTCCTGGCGCCGCCGGATGGGCGCGGACACCTACCTCCAGCGCGACTACGACCGCTTCCTGACCACGCAGATCGCCAAGGTCGATCAGCTGTACGTGCCCAACACCTCCTTCACCCCCAACGAGCAACTGCGCGACGCCGCCCTCGCCCCGGTGAAGGCAGCCTTCGCCACGGCCACGTACAACACCCCGGACTGCGTGGAGAACGGGGACCCCGGCAAGCGCCGCTTCACCTGCACCGGGCGAATCACCGCGAACCTGGAGAACTGGCGCAACGACGACCAGAACTTCAAGGACATGTCCGAGACGGTCGACTACTTCATCCTCGACCGGGCGGGCGCGGCCTCCAACAACCTGGCCGACATGAACTGTTCCTTCGGTCCCGTGGAAATCTGGACCAACAAGGTCGCCGGGACGTCGAGTTACAGCTGCGAGGGCCCGCTCCGCAGCTGATCCGCACCGGATTCCGGCCCTGACGGACCCGCCCCGGAACGGGGGCGGGTTCGCCCAGGGCAAGCTCTGGAGAATGTGACATATTACTGCTGTGCTCACGCCGGACACTCCGTGGACACCGTGATCGTCGGCGTCGGAGCGGCCTGCGCCTGCTACGCCGCCCGCGCCGGACTCACCGTGGCGGTGGTCGACCGCGGCCCGGTCGCCGGCGGAACCACCGGCGCCGGCGAGGGCGACCTGCTCGTCTCCGACAAGGAGCCCGGCCCGGAGCTCGACCTCGCCCTGTACTCGCTCGGGCTGTGGCGCGAACTCGCCGCCCTCCTCCTGCAGGAGATCGAGCACGAGGCCAAGGGCGGCCTCGCCGTCGCCCCCGACCCGGGCTTCGCTCGACGCCCTGCGCCACTTCGCCGAAAGCCAGGGCAAGGCCGACGTCGAAGCCGCCGAGGCGGGGCCGGTCGACCTGGGCGGAGGGTGCGACCGGGCCCGGCCACATCACGGGCACCCTCGCCTGCCTCGTGCACGGGAGGATCCCGGCGGGCGGGGCGCGAGGTCGTCCACAGCTCTTCAAGAGCGCGGGCATGGCCTGGGAAGATCTTGCCGTGGCGGTCGCACTGTTCGGGGCCGCCGAGGCTCATGGCGAAACGTGACATTGTACGCTGGGCCCTGCACGTCGGCGGGTGGTGAGGGCTCTCGGAGGAAGTAATGGGCGAGCTGAAGCAGCGCAGTCTCATCAAGGCCCGGGAACGACTCCGCGACCAGGTCGGCCACGCCCTCCGCGCGGCCCTGATAGCGGGCGAACTGCGCCCGGGCAGCGTCTACTCGGCGCCCGGTCTCGCCGCCGAGCTCGGAGTCTCGGCCACTCCCGTGCGCGAGGCCATGCTCGACCTCGCGCGGGAGGGCCTGGTCGAGCCGGTCCGCAACAAGGGGTTCCGCATCACCGATGTCAGCGAGCGCGACCTCGACCAGTACACCGAACTGCGCACGATGATCGAGGTCCCCACCATCGGCCGGATCACGAAGATCGCCACGGCGGATCAGCTGGAGGCCCTGCGCCCCATCGCCGAGGAGATCGTCACCAGCGCCCGCGAACACAACCTGATCGGCTACCTGGAGGCGGACCGGCGCTTCCACCTCACCCTGCTCGGCCTCGCGGGCAACGACCGCCTCGTCGAGACCGTCGGCGACCTGCGCAAGCGCTCCCGCCTCTACGGTCTGACCGGCCTGGACGAGGCCGGCAAGTTGGTCTCCTCGGCGGAGGAGCACGTCGAGCTGCTCGACATCATGCTCACCGGTGATGCCGGGGCCGCCGAGGCGTGCATGCTGCGCCACCTCGGCCATGTCCGCTCGCTGTGGGCCCAGGGCCGCGACGAGCCGGTCGGCCGGCCGACCGGAGGCCTTGGCTCGAGGATGTGACGGATCAATAGACTGCGTCGAAAGGGTGCGGACATCTCGGTGTCTGCACCCTTTCGATCAACTTCTGCTGGTTCGGGAACAGAGCTTTCCAAGCCGATGCGCCGCGCTCGCGCCGTCGCCGTGGCCGCCGGAGCCCTGCTGACAGTCTCCACGCCGACCCAGGCCGCCGCCGCGGGTGTGTTCCTGATGGACCCGTCCACCGGGGCCGAGCTCTTCTCCAAGGAGGCGACACCAAGCGCCGGATGGCGAGCACCACGGAGATCATGACCTGCGCGGTGGTCATCACCCGGTCGAAGTTCGACCTCGACCGGAAGGTCACCGTCCAAGAAGGAGTGTCTGGACTGCGCCGTGGAGTGCTACGTGGACTTCATGACGCTGTCGGGCTGGGCGCTCGGCCCGGCCGTAGGCTCCAAGGCCGCGCTTCAGCGCGGCAGCACCGAGCCGATCCCGGACGCCCTGGACTGACGGGCCCGGTGAGGACCGCCCGCCTCACGGTACCGGCGCTGACGCACCGTCCGGGACGGTGGGCGTTCCGCTGTCCGGGCTCACCCGACCACCCCTGAACCGAGCCGATTTGGGCACGGCTGGATAACGGCGGTGCGAACCTCTTGTGCAGTGCAATTTCACATTACTATGTTACCGGTCACATCCTAGAGCGCGGCCCTTCACTGGAGTGACCCATGACCAAGCGCACCCAACTCGCCCTCGCCACCGCCCTGGTGGCGACACTCGCACTCGGCGCCTCGGGCTGCTCCGACCCCAAGAAGGGCTCTGCGGGCAACGGCGCCGCAGGCGCCAACCCCGCTGCCGTCAACGAGGGCAAGATCGTCGGCGGGACCCCGGTGAAGGGAGGGACCCTCACCGTCCTGTCCAACCAGGACTTCTCCCACCTCGACCCCGCACGCAACTGGGTCATGCCGACCATGGACTTCGGCACCCGCCTCCTCTACCGCACGCTCGTCACCTTCAAGGCCGAGCCCGGCAAGGGCGGCAGCGAACTCGTCCCGGACCTCGCCACCGACCTCGGTACCCCCTCCAACGGGGGCCGGACCTGGACCTTCACCCTCAAGGAAGGCGTGAAGTACGAGGACGGCTCACCGATCAAGGCCCAGGACATCAAGTACAACGTCGAGCGTTCCTTCGCCCCCGACCTCACCGGCGGACCCGACTACGCCGCCCAGTACCTGGCCGACACCAAGGGCTACAAGGGCCCCCTCAAGGGGCAGCACCTCGACTCGGTCAAGACCCCCGACGACCGCACGATCGTCTTCGAACTCAAGCGGCCCGTCGCCGAGTTCTCCGCCACCACCACCCTGCCGACCTTCGCGCCCGTGCCCGCCTCCCAGGAGAAGGGCACCCAGTACGACGCCCGCCCCTTCTCCTCCGGCCCGTACAAGATCGAGAAGTACGACCGCGACAAGAAGCTCGTGCTCGTCCGCAACGAGCACTGGGACCCGAAGACAGACACCGTCCGCAAGGCTTACCCCGACAAGTTCGTTGTCGTCATGGGCCTCAAGGGCGGCCAGATCGACGACCGCATCATCGCCGGCGAGGGCGCCGACGCCTCCGCCGTCCAGTACTCCGACATGAGGCCCGAGAGCGCCCCCAAGGTACTGCCCAAGGCCGACGTCAAGACGCGCATGCTCGCCGAGTCCCAGGGCTGCACCGAGATGCTCCACCTCAACAACTCCCGCGCCCCCTTCGACGACCCCAAGGTCCGCGAAGCCATGCAGTACGCCGTCGACAAGGAGGCCGTGGTCACCGCGGGCGGCGGACCGGCCCTCAACGAGGTGGCCACCGCCTACCTGCCCCCGGCCCTCTCCGGCGGCGAGCAGGCCGACACCCTGAAGATCGCCCCCTCCGGCGACCCGGCCAAGGCCAAGGAACTGCTCAAGGCCGCCGGCAAGGAGACCCTCAAGGTCTCCCTCGCCGTCTCCACCGGCGACAAGGGCAAGGCCGAAGCCATCCAGCAGGGCCTGGCCCGCGCCGGCGTCGAGGTCGTCGTCGACACCATCGACCCGGGCGCCTACTACGACGTCATCGGTGACCTCTCCACGACCCCCGACATGACGCTCACCGGCTGGTGCCCCGACTACCCCTCCGGCTCCACCTGGATCCCCTTCGTCTTCGACGGACGCACCATCAAGGAGAAGGGCAACCAGGGCAACAACGCCCAGTTCCGCGACGAGGCGACCATGAAGCGGATCGACGAGATCAACGCCATGGCCGACGCTCAGCAGGCCAACCAGGCATGGATCGACCTCGACGCCGAGATCATGAAGAAGTCCCCGTCCATCCCGGTCCTGCTGAAGCGCAAGCCGCTGCTCGTCGGCGCCAACATCGCGGGCGCCTACGGCCACCCCGTCTGGACCGGCACGATCGACTACGCCACGGTCGGCCTCAAGGACCCGTCCAAGAGCAGGGGCTGACGGGCCCGCCATGACCGCCACCGCATCCGCCCCCGCAGCCCGCGAGGTGAAGGAGGCCCTGCCGGGCAGCAGCCCCTGGCAGCTCGCCCGGCGGGAGCTCCGCCGCCGCCCCGCCGTCCGCGTCAGCCTCTGCGTCGTCCTCCTCTTCGTCCTGATGGCCGCCACTGCCCCCTGGCTGGGCTCGCTCGGCGGCTGGTCCCCCGAGGAGTTCGACAAGTCCGCCGTCGACCCCTACCTCGGCGGCCAGCCCCTCGGCTCCTTCGGCGGGATCAGCCCCGAGCACTGGCTCGGCGTCGAACCCGTCACCGGCCGCGACCTGTTCGCCCGCGTGGTCCACGGCGCCCAGATCTCCCTCCTCATCGCCTTCGCCGCCACCGCCATCGTGGTCGTCGCCGGAACCGCCGCCGGGATCGCCGCCGGCTACTTCGGCGGCCGCACCGACGCCGTCCTGTCCCGGCTGATGGACCTGACCATGTCCTTCCCGTCCCTCATCTTCATGATCGCGATGCTGTCCGTCGCCAAGGACGTCAACCGCATCCTCCTCATGACCGCAGTGATCGGCGTCTTCGGCTGGCCCGGCGTCGCCCGCGTCGTCCGTGGCCAGACCCTCTCCCTCAGACACCGCGAGTACGTGGACGCCGCCCGCGTCGGCGGCGCCGGCTCCTGGCGGATCCTGACGCGCGACATCCTCCCCGGCGTCTCGGGCCCCGTCATCGCCTACACCACCCTGCTCATCCCCGGGATGATCAGCACCGAGGCCGCCCTCAGCTACCTCGGCGTGGGCGTGCGCCCGCCCACCCCCTCCTGGGGCCAGATGATCGCCGAGTCCGTCGCCTTCTACGAGACCGACCCCATGTACTTCGTCATCCCGAGTGTCTTCCTCTTCCTCGCCGTGCTCGCCTTCACCCTGCTCGGCGACGCCCTGCGCGACATCCTCGACCCGAGGGGCGGCCGCACGTGATCCTCTACCTCGCCCGCCGCCTGCTCGCCCTCTCCGGCGTGCTCCTCGCCATCGCCGCCGTCACGTTCCTCATCTTCTACGTCCTGCCCGCCGACCCGGCCGCGGCCGCCTGCGGCAAGACCTGCAGCGCCGAGCGCCTCGCCGACGTACGCGCCTACCTGGGCCTCGACCAGCCCCTGTGGCGGCAGTTCGCCGACTTCCTCACCGGCATCTTCACCGGCCGCACCCTCGGCACCGGCCAGTACGCCGTCGCCTGCGACTTCCCCTGCCTGGGCTATTCGTACGAGAACTCCCTGCCCGTGTGGGACCTGCTCATGGACCGGCTCCCGGTCTCCGCCTCCCTCGCCCTCGGCGCCGCCGCCCTCTGGCTCCTCCTCGGCCTCGGCGCCGGCGTCACCGCCGCCCTGCGCAAGGACACCGTCACCGACAAGGCCCTGATGGTCGGCGCCGTCGCCGCTGCCTCCCTGCCCGTCTACTTCACCTCCGTTCTGCTCATCTACGGGGTCATCCGCGTCGCCGGACTCCTGCCCTACCCCACCTACCAGGCCTTCTCCGACGACCCGCTCGCCTGGGCGACCAACCTGCTGCTGCCCTGGACCGCCCTCGCCCTGCTCTACGCAGCCATGTACGCCCGCCAGAGCCGCGGCTCCATGATCGAGGCCATGGCCGAGCCGTACATCCGCACCGCCCGCGCCAAGGGCATGCCCGAGCGCACGGTCGTCGTCAAACACGGGCTGCGCTCCGGAATGACCCCGATCCTCACCATCTTCGGCATCGACCTCGGCGGGCTGCTGGCCGGAGCTGTCATCACCGAGTCCATCTTCGGGCTCCCCGGCATCGGCCGGCTCTTCTACGGGGCGCTGGTCAGCTCCGACCAGCCCGTCGTTCTCGGCGTCACCCTGCTCGCCGCCTTCTTCATCGTCGTCGCCAACCTCGTCGTCGACCTCCTGTACGCCGTCGTCGACCCGAGGGTGAGGTACTGATGGACGCTCCGCTCTTGGAGGTACGCGATCTGCGCGTCACCTTCACCACTCCGCGCGGCACCGTACGGGCCGTCGACTCGCTCGGCTTCACCGTCGAGGCCGGCCGCACCCTCGGCATCGTCGGAGAGTCCGGCTCCGGCAAGTCGGTCACCTCCCTCGCCGTCATGGGTCTGCACCGGGCCGGGGCCGAAGTTGCAGGCTCCGTAAGGCTGTCCGGCCGGGAGCTGACGGGCCTTTCCGAGCGGGAGCTCTCCCGGGTCCGCGGCCGCAGCATGGCCATGATCTTCCAGGACCCACTGTCCAGCCTGCACCCCTACTACACGGTCGGCGAGCAGATCGCCGAGCACTACCGGGTGCACTTCAAGGCCCGCCGTGCCGCCGCCCGCAAGCGGGCGGTCGACATGCTCGGCGAGGTCGGCATCCCCGAACCCGCCCGCCGGGCCGGGGAGTACCCGCACCAGTTCTCCGGCGGCATGCGCCAGCGCGCGATGATCGCCATGGCCCTGGCCTGCGAACCCGAACTGCTCATCGCCGACGAACCCACCACCGCCCTCGACGTCACCGTGCAGGCCCAGATCCTGGAACTGATCGCCCGCCTCCAGCAGGAGCGCGGCCTCGGCGTCGTCATGATCACCCACGACCTGGGCGTCGTCGCCCGCGTCGCCCACGAGGTGCTGGTCATGTACGGCGGCCGGGCCGCCGAACAGGCCCCGGCCGATGCCCTGTTCGCCGACCCCGCCCACCCCTACACCCGGGGGCTGCTCGACTCACTGCCCCGCCTCGACACCGCCGACGACGTGCCGCTGCCCTCCATTCCCGGCTCCCCGCCCTCCTTGCTCATCCCGGCGCCCGGCTGCGCGTTCGCACCCCGCTGCCCGCGCGCCGCCGGTCCCTGCGCCGACGTACGCCCCGAGCTCCTGGCCCACGGGGACACGAACGGGCCGGCGCGGACGGTGGCCTGCCACCACGCCGGCTCCCAGGCCGCCGAGGAGGCTGCCCGATGACCACCACCACCGCCACCACCGCCACCACCGGGACGGACACCTCGGCCGCCGGACCGCTGCTGTCCGTACGGGATCTCACCATGACCTTCCCGGGGAGACGGACCGCGACCGGGCGCCGGGGGGCGCCCGTGCGCGCCGTCGACGGGGTCTCCTTCGACCTGGCGGCCGGGCAGACCCTCGGCCTCGTCGGGGAGTCCGGCTGCGGGAAGTCCACCACCGGCCGCATGCTCGTACGGCTCCTGGAGCCCACCTCGGGCCGGATCGCCTTCGACGGCCGGGAGATCAGCCGGATCTCGCAGCGGGCCCTGCGGCCGCTGCGCCGCGACATCCAGATGGTCTTCCAGGACCCGCACTCCTCCCTCAACCCCCGCCAGACCGTGGCCCGGATCATTGCCGACCCGCTGTTGGTACAGGGCCGGAGCGCTGCCGACGCCCGTCGGCGCGCGGCCGAGCTGATGGAGCTGGTCGGCCTGATCCCCGAGCACATCGACCGCTACCCGCACGAGTTCTCCGGCGGCCAGGCCCAGCGCATCGGCATCGCCCGGTCGCTGGCCACCGGCCCCCGGCTGATCGTGGCCGACGAGCCGGTGTCCGCCCTCGACGTCTCCGTCCAGGCCCAGATCGTGAACCTGATGGAACGGCTCCGCGCGGAACTCGGCCTCGCCTACGTGTTCATCGCGCACGACCTCTCGGTGGTCAAGCGGGTCAGCGACCGCGTCGCCGTCATGTACCTCGGCCGGATCGTCGAGATCGGAGACAAGAAGTCCCTCTACGAGAACCCCCAGCACCCCTACACACGAGCGCTGTTGTCCGCCGTACCCCTGCCCGACCCGGCGGCGGAACGACGCAGGGAGCGGATCGTGCTGCTCGGCGACCCGCCGAGCCCGGCCGCCCCGCCCCCGGGCTGCACCTTCCACCCGCGCTGCCCCAAGGCGCGGGAGATCTGCCGCACCGAGCGGCCGTTGCTGCAGCTCGCCGCCTCGCGCGAGGTGGCGTGTCACTTCCCGGGTGACTGACGGGGAACACGGGAAGAAGGAGGCAGGGCCCCGGGGACGCCTTCGTCCCCGGGGCCCTGCCGTCGTCACCGTGGTCCCGGGCGCTGCAGCCCGAGTTCGCGGCGGAAGAACTCCAGCTCCAGCGCCATCACCTTCTCCCGGGTCCCGCCCGGGGTCATGTGGGTGACACCGGGCAGGGCGAGCAGCTGGTGCGGGCGGCCCGCGTCGGTCAGGGCCTGCGAGAGCCGCAGGGTGTGCGAGGGGTGCACGTTGTCGTCGGCCAGGCCGGTGACCAGCAGCAGCGGTCGCGACAGCGCGGCGGCGTCGGGGATGAGGGAGTCCCGTTCGTACACCTCGGGGTTCTCCTGGGGCAGGCCCAGGTACCGCTCGGTGTACGCCGTGTCGTAGTACCGGAAGTCGGTCGGCGCGGCCCCGGCCGCCGCGGCGTGGAAGACGTCCGGGCGGCGGAGCACCGCCATCGCCGCCAGGTAGCCGCCGTACGACCAGCCGCGGATGCCGACCCGGCCGAGGTCGAGGTCGGGGTGGCGGGCGGCCAGCGCGTGCAGCGCGGCGACCTGGTCCTCCAGGGTGACCTCGGAGAAGCCCCGGTACATGGCGTGGGTGTGGGCGGGGGAGACGTACGCGGTCCCGCGGTTGTCCACGGTCACCACCGCGAAGCCCTGGTCGGCCCACCACTGGCGGTGCTGCCAGCGGCGCGGCTCGGCGCAGACGTCCTGCATGCCGGGGCCGCCGTAGCTGTCCATGAGGACGGGCAGCCGCGTGCCGGGGACGTGGTCGCGGGGCAGGACCAGGGCGGTGGGGACGGCGTGCTCGGTGACACGCTCCAGGACGGGCTCGACCCGGTACGGCAGCGGCTGCGACAGGTCGGCGGGGCGCAGCTCCCGGCCGTCGGCGGTGCGTACGGTGTGCCGGATCCCGTCGGCGTCGGCGGTGGTCAGCAGCAGGCTCCCGGAGCCGGCCCGGACGCTGTGCACCCCGGGCCCGTCGGCGAGCGGGGTGAGGGCACCGGTGGCGGGGTCGAGGAGCAGCACCTGCTGTTCGGCGGGGTCGTGCTGCCCGGCCTCGATCAGCAGCCGCCCCTCGTGGACGCCGGCCACGGCACGCACCTGGATGCCGTCGCCGGTGAGCAGGACCCCGTCCACCGCGAGGGCGCGGGCGGTTCCGCCGGGGGTGTCGGCTGCGGTCAGCATCCGTCCGTCGGGGAGGCGGGCCGGGGTGCCGGGGAGGAGCGGGTCCACCCAGTGGGGGTGCGTGGTCCGTGACAGCTCCCGGGTCCTGCCGGTCGCCGGGTCGGCGGAAAGCAGGAGCACGGTCTGCTGGAGCCGGTCCTGGACGGTCAGCAGGATCTCGTCCGCCGCTTCCCACCCGGCGTCGGAGACGTACGGGTACGTCCCGGCGTCCCACTCCAGCCGGGTCCGCGCGCCGTCCGGGCCCAGTACCCACAGCTCGACGCGGGCATTGGGGCCGCCTGCCTCGGGGTACGCGAAGTCCTCGCCCGGGAGCTCCGGGCGCGCCGGGTCGGCGAACCAGCGTCGGGGGAGGGCGGATTCGTCGACGCGGGCGGCGAGCAGGGTGACCCCGTCGGGGGACCACCAGTGACCGCGGGAGCGGCCCAGCTCTTCGGCGGCGGCGAATTCGGCGAGCCCCCAGCGGGCTCCGTCGGCGGGGCTGACGCGGCCGCCGGGAGCGACGTGGAGGGCCTCGCCGCTGACGTACGCGGTGCGGGAGCCGTCGGCGTTGGGGCGGGGGTCCACGGCCGGACCGGCGGTGGGTATCTCCTCGGGGCCGCGGGTGGAGGCGGTGGAGACATTGGCCTGGACTCCATAGAGCCGTCCGTAGAGGGCGAAGACGGCGCGTCGGCCGTCACCGGAGAGGGCGTAGCCCCCGATGCCGGTGGCGACGAGCCGGATCCGCTCGCGCAGCCTGCGTTCGGCGAGGGGGAGGGGGCCGGGGAGGTCGCCCGGCCCGGTCCACAGGGCGCGGGGGTCGGCGAGCAGGGTCTCGGCGCCAGTGGCGGTGTCGAGAACCCAGAGGCTGTCGACGGGGTCCGTGGGACCGGTGGAGCGCAGGAACCAGAGGAGGCGGCCGTCGTCCCCGAAGGAGAAGGCGCGAGGGGCGCCGTGGGTGAACCTGGCGGTGCTCGCGGAGAGTCTGAGGAAGTCATCCATGATTGTAGTGTCACATGTGAAATACCACATTGAAGCTGCAGTCCGGTGTCGATCTTGTCCACCATGTGCAGTCCCACTGCTTCGATGGCGGTCAGCAGTTCGCTACGCGTCCTGGGCCCGAGGCGTTCGGCGAACCCGGGGCGGTTCACACGGTGCCACTACCGACACCACCGACCGGCCGGTTCCCGGGTGCCGAACGCCACCGTCTCGGCCTCGGCTCGCAGCACCGTGCGGACCTGTTCCTCCTGTCTCCGCGAAGGCCGCGTTGCGGCCAGAACCCCTCGGAGGGCGGCCTCAGCCGAGACGGCGGTGGATCGACTTGAAGGTGATGTACTGCGCCAGCCCTTCGATGCCGTACTCCACACCGAGCCCGGAATCGTGTCGTCCGCCGAAGGGCGCGTTGTGGTTGGAGGCGAAGAAGTTCACACCGACGGATCCGGTGTCCATGCGCTCCGCGACCGCCTGCGCGGCTGCGGGATCGGCGGAGAAGACGACGCCACCGAGTCCGAAGGACGTGTCGTTGGCGAGGCCGACGGCCTCGTCGAGGTCGTCGTAGCGCAGGATGCTCACCACGGGGCCGAA
The DNA here is from genome assembly GCF_042889785.1 of Streptomyces sp. NPDC002476. Taxonomy (NCBI): domain Bacteria; kingdom Bacillati; phylum Actinomycetota; class Actinomycetes; order Kitasatosporales; family Streptomycetaceae; genus Streptomyces; species Streptomyces sp. NPDC002476. The sequence goes on from NZ_JBIARH010000008.1 coordinate 256,450, forward strand.
GACCTCCTCCCGGGCGACCCGCATGTCGGGTGTGACATCGGCGAACACCGTCGGCTGGATGAACCACCCCTGGTCCGTGTCCGCGGGGCGCCCGCCGGTGGTGGCGCGGGCTCCCTCCGCGTGCGCGGAGTCGAGATGGCCTCGCACCACGTCGTACTGCGCTTGCGACGCCATCGGCCCGAACACGGTCTCCTCGTCGAACGGGTCGCCCTGCGGCGCGTCGGCCACCACGCGCGTGACCATGTCGACCACCTCGTCGTAACGGGACGAGGGGGCCAGGACGCGGGTGGAGATGTAGCAGGTCTGCCCGGTGTTGCGCAGGCAGGTGCGGATCAGCGCAGGGGCCATCCGCTCCAGGTCGGCGTCCTCCAGGACGATCGCCGAGGACTTGCCGCCGAGTTCGAGGGTGACGGGCCGGAGCAGCTCCCCGCAGGCGGCCGCGATCCGGCGCCCGACCGGGGTCGAGCCGGTGAAGGCGACCTTGGCGGTCAGCGGGTGGCGGACCAGCCGGTCGCCGACCTCGCCGCCGCCGGTCACGAGGTTGACCACCCCGGCCGGGACCCCGGCCGCGGCGCAGGCCTCGACGACGAACCGGATCGAGAGCGACGTGCCGGGCGCGGGCTTCATGACCACCGTGCAGCCGGCGAGCAGGGCGGGCGCCAGCTTGACCACCATCAGGTTGACCGGGAAGTTCCACGGTGCGATCAGCACGCAGGGACCCACGGGATCCTTGCGCACGACGGACTCGGCGCCTCCCGCCGGGAACGGCCTGACGTCCTCGTCCTCCAGCCAGGACGCCAGCCCGGCGACGTGCCGCAGGATGCCGGCGGCGTTCGCCGCGGCCCCCCGGGTCTCGCCGATCGGCGAGCCGTTCTCGAGTGTGTTCGTCACGGCCGTCCCGGCGGCACGGGCCTCCAGTTCGTCGGCGATCCGGCGCAGCAGCGCCGCACGCTCCGACGGCGTGGTGCGGGCCCACGGCCCCGTGCGGAAGGCCCGGTCGGCGGCGGCGAGCGCGGCGTCGACGTCCTCGGCGGAGCAGTCGGGGACGGCGCCCCACTCGCGGCCCGTGGCCGGGTCGATCTGCGGCAGGCGGGCCGCGGAGGTCGAGCGGACCCAGGCGCCGTCGACGTAGTAGTCGTCGGTACGGGTCCACCGCGGCACGGGCCGGGCCGGGGACGGCGCGGCGCCGGTGGCGTTCACCTGATCACCTCCGTCTTCAACAGGGCGCGGGAGCGCTCCAGTTCGGCCGTGGCCATGGCGATGGCCGGGGCGGTGAGCAGCTCGGGGATGATCTCCGCCTCCAGGCGGTCGCTGTAGACGGCGGGGTCCATGCGGAACCAGCCGGAGGCCAGCGCGATTCCGGCGTGGTCGAACCGCCACAGTCGGTCGGCGTCGCGGACCAGGGCGTCCTCCAGCGAGTAGGCCTCCCGCCGGGTGTCGTGGCCGTCGATGATGTCGCAGACCTGGCGCACGAACTCCTCGTCGTAGCCCAGCGGGGGCAGCACCTCGCGGGCGATGGCGCAGCCCTGGCGCTCGTGCTCGAAACGGATCTCCGCCCTGCGCCAGTCGCCCGAGAACCCCTCGGAGAGGATGCGGTCCTCATCGACCCTGCCCCATCCGGTGTCGTGGAGTTGTATGGCCACCCGCACCAGCAGCCGGTCTGCCTGGGGGAAGGCATCGCACAACCGCTCGGCGTAGGCGAGGGAGATCGGCAGATGGATGTCGTTGCCGCGGGTGCGGGTCTCCGGAACGACCGCCTTCCAGATGGGGTCGAGGTCCTCGCCGGGAGCCGGGGTCAGTGAGATCGGTGAGACGTCGACCGGCCCCGACCCGGGGATCGGACGCGCGGCGGGCAAGGTGGTGGGCATGGGGGAGCCCCTCCTCAGTCGGCATCGACCGGAGCGGTCGGCTGGACGGTCACGGATTTGAGTGGCACGGACGGGTCGGCGGCGGCCCCGAACGGGATGGACAGGCCCTTGCCGAGGGCGTTGCGGACCGCCATGAAGTCCATCGGATGGTTGACGCAGTCCGCGGCGACGACACGGTCGCCGCGGTAATACAGCACGCTGTGCCTGCCGCGCTCGGCGTCGGCGCGGATCAGGGTGCGGTCGTGGCCGGCGGACAGCCCGGCGATCTGGAGCTTGATCTCGCCCTGGTTGGACCAGAACCACGGAATGCCGGCGTATTCCTCCTGGCGGCCGGTGATCGCGTACGCCGCCACCTTGGCCTGCTCGATGGCGTTGTTGACGCTCTCGAACCGGACGCGGTCGCCCTCGGGCGCGCCCGGCACCGGATTGGGCAGGTTCGCGCAGTCGCCGACCGCCACGGTGATCCCGTCGGAGGCCAGCGCGCAGGCGTCGACGCGGACGCCGTTGTCGCAGACCAGGCCGATCGACTCGGCCAGCTCGGTGTTGGGGGTCACACCGACGCCGACCAGCACCAGGTCGGCGGGCACGACGCGGCCGTCCGCGAGTTCCACGCCGCCCACCCGGTCGCCGCGCGGAACGATCCGGCGGACAGCGGCGTCCAGCACGACGTCGATGCCGGCGGCGCGGTGGTGGTCGAGCAGGTACGCCGAGGTCGCGTCGCCGACGGCGCGCGCGACCAGCCGCGGCGCCGCCTCCAGCAAGGTGACGGTGCGTCCCATCCTGTTCAGCGACGCGGCGGCCTCGATGCCGATGAACCCGCCGCCGATCACGACCACGTCGCGCACGTCCGGCACCCGGGCCTTCAGTTCCAGGGCGTCGTCGGCGTTGCGCAGGTAGAGCACGCCGGGCAGGTCCACGCCGTCGAGCAGCAGTCTGCGCGGCCGCGCGCCGACGGCGAGGGCGAGGCGGTCGAAGGCGAACCGGGCTCCGGACATGGAGTGGGCCGTGCCCGAGCCGTCGTCGCGCTTGTCGATCCGGATGACCCGTTCGTTCTTCACCACGTCGATGCGGTGTTCGGCCCAGTAGTCCTGGGTGCGGAACATGAGGGACTCGTCGGTGATCTCGCCCTGCAACCATTCCTTGGACAGGGCGGGCCGCTGGTAGGGGCGATGGTTCTCGTCACCGAGCAGCGTGATCGGTTCCTCGTGGCCGAGTGCGCGCAGCGACGTCGCCAGGGAGACGCCGGCCTGCGAGGAGCCGATGATGAGCAGTCCGTCGGCCATGACTCTCACACCTGGGTGGCGGGGGTGGCCACCCGCAGGTCCATGGCGTCGGCCACCTTGAGCTGGCAGGACAGGCGGGAGTTCGGGCGCCGGTCCTCCGCGGTGCCCCAGAGCATCTCGTCCTCCATCTCACCCATCGGCGGCAGCGAGGCGAGATCGGCCTCTTCGACGTAGACGTGGCAGGTCGCACACGACAGCGAGCCGCCGCACTCCGCGACGATGCCGGGAACGCCGTTGCGGACGGCGGTCTCCATGACCGAGTCGCCGACGTTGGCGTCCACGGTGCGGCAGTCCCCGGCGGTGTCGGTGTAGGTGACCTTCGGCATGGCTTCTCCTCCTGGTTGTCGAGTCAGATGAACTGGCGGCCGCCGTCGACGACCAGGGTCTGCCCGGTGACGAAGGCGCTGTCGGGGCCGGCGAGGTAGAGTGCGGCGCCGACGACGTCCTCCGGACGGCTGGCCCGCCGCAGCGCGCCGCGGTCGACGCCGTAGGACTCGGCGTCCTCGATCAGGCCGCGGCTGGCCTCGGTGAGGGTGAAGCCCGGCGCGATCGCGTTCACGGTGATCGAGCGCCGCCCGAGCTCCTTGGCCATCACCCGGGTCAGGGCGATCACGCCGCCCTTGGAGGCGACGTAGTGCGCCCAGTTCTCCGAACCGCTGTAGACCGTGGCCGAGGAGAGGTTGACGACCCGTCCGCCCTCGGGCAGGTGCGGGCTCACCGCCCGGGTCATCAGCCAGGGGCCCTTGAGGTTGACCGCCATCACCAGATCCCACTCCGCCGGGTCGATCTCCTCCAGCGGGGACCGGGTGACGGCGCCGTAGACGGCGGCGTTGTTGACCAGGACGTCGATCGCACCGCCGCCGAAGTCCGCGACCAGGGCGGCTGCTGCCACCGTGCTCGCCGGGTCGGTGACGTCGACCCGGCCGTGCCAGGCGTCGGCGCCTGCGGCCTCGACCAGGCGCGCGGTCTCCTCGGCCCCGTCCGGGTCGAGGTCGCAGGCCGCGACCCGGTAGCCGCGGCCGGCGAAGCCGAGGGCGAAGGCGCGGCCCAGACCGCCCGCCGCACCGGTCACCAGGACGGTGCGGGCGGGCGACTGGTGCGTGGGAAGCGTCATGATGTTCAGCTCTCCAGGATCTCGACGCGCCCGGCGTTGCCGTCGACGCGGAGGCGCTGTCCGGTGCGGATCGTGGCGGACGCCGAACCGGTGCCCGTCACGGCGGGCAGGCCGTACTCGCGGCAGACGATCGCCGCGTGGCTCATCATGCCGCCGATGTCGGTGACGGTCGCCCTGATCCTGCCGAAGATCGGTCCCCAGGACGGCGCGGTGATCGTGGCGACGAGGATCTCGCCCTCCTGGACCTCGCCCAGCTCGTCGGCGGAGGTGATCACGCGGGCGATGCCCTCGACCACGCCCGGGGACGCGGCCATGCCGGTGATCGCCCCGTCGGCGGCGCTCTCGTCGCCGTCCAGCCACTGCTGCACCTGCTCGGTGGTGATGCCGTAGAGCATCATCGTGAACGGCTCGGTGATCTGCGCCGGCGGCGTGTTGAGCGCGGGCTGCGGGCGCCGGGAGGAGAGCGCGTCGATGATGCGGCGACGCCGCTCGATCTCGGCCGGCCAGTAGTGCGGGCCGGTCGACTCGGCGCCGACCGCCCAGCCGGTGACCAGGTCGAAGATCGCGTCGCGGACCTCGTTGCGGTTGAGGTAGAGCATGTCGGCGGGGTCGGCCCAGAAACCGGCCCCGACGAAGACCCGGGCCAGCTCGCGCACCTTGCGCCAGAACACGCCCATCGTCCAGTGCTCGATGTAGAAGTTGTGGTTCTCCACGTACGGGTAGGCGGTGGCCGCGAGCTCGCGCTTGGCGTCGAACTGCTCGCGCAGCTCGCCCTGGAGCGCGTCGCGGTACTCCTCGACGATCCGCTCCTTCTCGGCGGCCAGCTGCTCCACCGGGCGCATGATCTCCTGGCCCTCGTCGATGCGGCGGATGTAGTCCTTGATGTAGCCGAGCGGTATCTCCTGGTGCTCCAGCCAGTACTTGTCGTGGCCGTAGAAGCCGTTGCCGACGGTGAAGTTGAACCACGGGTCCTGAGCCGCTTGGTAGGCCGCGACCCATTCCTCGCCGCCCGCTTCGCGGACCGCCCGCAGGGTGCCCTCGACGTCGTCGGGGTTCTCGAAGGCCGGCTGGAGCCCCGACCGGACGGCCTCGGTCGCGAGCCGCTTGAGCTCGTCGTCGGGCCGGAACAGCTCCATGTCGACGCCCTGCACCATCTTGGCGATGGCCTGGTCGGGGATGCCCGGGAAGGCCTCCTTGCAGAAGCCGAAGAAGTCGAGGTAGGCGAGGTAACCGAGGTTCAGGAACTCGAAGTGGTACTGCCAGTTGCGGTAGAGCAGCGCGATCAGGCGGTCGTAGTTCTCCATCAGCGTCTGGGAGCCGTCCATCGCCTTGCCGGAGACGATGTCGTCGAACGGCACCATCGCCGGCAGCGCCTCGAAGCGCAGCTCCTCCATCTCGTCGATGGTGGCACGGACCTTGGCGTGCCAGGCCTCCAGCAGGCTGTCCCAGTTCTGGAAGTAGTGGCCGGCGCGGCGTTCGAACTCCGGTACCCGGGCCGGGATCTCCTCCGGCGGCACGGCCACGGGGCTCATGTAGAGGTACCCCAGATGGATCTTGAACTCGATGCCGTTGGCCGGCGGGATGAGCAGGTGCCTGGTGTTGTACTGCCCGAGGCACTTGACCGCGAACTCGCCACCGATGGTCTCGAACGGCTTGAACACGGTGGGCCAGTGCTGGCTGTCGCAGAACCAGAACTTGTCGTCGCCGCCCGGCGCGTTGTCGAAGACGAGGTTGTACGGGTAGAGCTGCTCCCAGCCCTCCGCTCCCTCGGGCACCTCGATCTCGGATGGCTTCGGGAAGGACTTCATGGTCTGTTCGGTGGTCACGCTCGGATCCTTTGCGGGAGCGGCTCAGCGGCCGATGAGGGAGGAGGTGATGCCGGCCATGGAGAAGCCGGGCGTGCGCGTGATCGTGGGGGCCGGGTCGGTGGGCGCCGGCGCGAGGACCGGCGCCGTCACGGTCGGTGCCGCGGGGAGGGAGATCGCCGGGATCGATGTCGCGGACGCCGGGGGCGCGGCGGCCCGGGGACCGGAGTGGACCGTCTCCGGACGGGACTGCAGCAGCAGAAGGTTCTCCCCGTCGGGCAGATCGGAGTCGATGGCCCACTCGATGTCCTGCGGGGTGCCGTAGTGCTTCTCGGCCCGCTTGGCCATGACCGCCACCGCGCGCAGCTCGGCGTCGGACAGGCAGCGGACCGCGCGGCGCTCCGGCTCGACCTCCCGCTCGACCAGCCGGCCGGGCCGCGGGTCCGGCACCAGCTCGGCGTGCTTGTCGCCGATGTGCTCGCGGACCACGGTGAGCATGATCTTGTCGAGCAGGATGTTGTCAGGGGTCACCTGTCCCGAGACGACCATCTCGCCGACCCCCCAGGAGGCGTCCACGACGATCTTGGAGCGGTCGCCGTTCGAGGGGTCCAGGGTCATCGCGACGCCGGCGGTGCGGGCGTTCACCATCTTCTGCACCGCGACCGCCATCGACAGGTCGTCCTCGGGAATGCCCTTGCGCAGACGGTAGGTGATGGCGCGGCTGGTGTAGAGCGAGGCCCAGCAGCGCCGGACGTGCTCGCTGACCGCCTCGTAGCCGGTGAGCCACAGGTAGGTGTCCTGCTGGCCGGCGAAGCTGGCGTCGGGCAGGTCCTCGGCGGTGGCGGAGGAGCGGACCGCGACCGGCACCGCGGCGTCGAACCGTGACATCAGCCGCTCGTAGGCCTCGCCCAGGACGCCGTGCATGTCCTCGGGCACGTCGCGCGACTCGATCGCGTTCCGGATCCGTGCCGAGATCCGGTCGACGCACTCGACGTCGTCGGGGTCGATCTCGGCGAGGCGGGCGCGGATCTCGTCGCGCAGCCCGCTGCCGTCGACGAAGCGGTCGAAGGCGGTGGTGGTCACCGCGAAGCCGGGGGGCACCGGCATCCCCGCCGAGGTCATCGAGACAAGCGAGGCGCACTTGCCGCCGAGCAGTTCGAGCGAGGGCTCGTGCCCGCTGTCGAAGAAGACGATGAAGTCACTCACGGGTCAGTCCTCCCAGGTGACGGGAACCGCGGCAGGGGCGCGGAAGGAGAGGTTGCGGCCGAAGCGGACGTCCGCGCCGTCGGCGAGGCGCAGAGCGGGTGCGAGGCGTGCGACCTCCTCCAGCGCGATCTTCGCCTGCAGCTTGGCGAGCATGTTGCCCAGGCAGTAGTGGATCCCGTAGCCGAACGACAGGTGCTCGCGGGCGTTGGGACGGCCGATGTCGAAGGACTCGCCGTCCTCGAACCGGGACGCGTCGCGGTTGGCGGAGCCCATGAGCAGCAGGACGTCGGCGCCCTTCGGGATCGCCACGTCGCCGATCCGGGTGTCGCGCAGCGCCCGCCGGCGCCAGCCGACGATGGACGGGCTGTAGCGCAGCACCTCGTCGACGGCGGCCGGGACACGTGCCGGGTCGTCGACCACGGCCCGCCACTGCTCGGGGTGGGAGAGCAGCACGCGCAGCGCGTTGGAGATCAGGGTGGTGGTCGTCTCGTGGCCGGCGAAGAGCAGCGAGTAGCAGACCGAGGCGATCTCGTGGTCGCTGATCGGGTCGCCCTCGGCCTGCATCCGGACCATGTCGCCGACCAGGCTGTCCGGTGCGGTCTCGTGCGCCTCGGCGACCAGGCGCCGGCACTCGGCCCAGTACTCGACCAGGTTGCGGGCGTGCGGCACCTGCTCCTCGTCGGTCAGGTCGCCCCAGGTCATCGCCGCGCGCGAGTCCGACCAGCGCTTGAACGTGTCGATCATGCCGACGTCCGCGCCGATCAGGGTGAGGATGGTGATCGTGGGGACGTCGTAGGCGAGGTCCCGGACCAGGTCGCCGCGGCGCTCCGGCCGGGCCAGCATCGTCTCGAGCAGCCGCACCACGTTGGCGCGGATCCGGGGTTCGAGCACCTTGAACCGGCGCGGCGTGAACGCCTTCGCGGCGACCCTGCGGATCCGGGTGTGCTCCGGGGGGACCCGGGCGGACAGGCCGGAGTAGGCGGTGAAGCCGCCCTCCTCCATGATCTGCCGGGCCTGCCGCCCCCGTTCGCGCACCGGGGCCTGGGCGTTCTCGGAGGAGAAGGTCTCCCAGTCCTCGAAGACGGCTTTGATGTCGTCGTACCGGCTCACGACCCAGCAGCCGATCCGCTCGTCGAACATCACCGGTTCCTGTGCACGCAGGGCCGCGTACGACGGGAACGGGTCGTCCTGTTCGAATGGTTTGTAGCCGTGGTGGACCGGACAGGCCGGGGCAGTCCCGGCCGGGCTCTGAGTCGACGCCATACCGCCTCCTGAGATGTGTGTCGTGTCGTGTGACGACCGCTTCATGGTGTCCTCGGCCACAGAGGCCGTCCAGGCGCGGCTTCCGTTGGACGGAAGCCGCTGTGCCCCGGATCAGCGGGGTTGCCGGGTGGCGCGGCGCGGCCGCAGGACGGGGGTGGGCTGCGGCCGCGCCGCGGCGGCCTCGATGCGCTGCGCGACGCCCCGCAGGGTCGGCAGGTGGCGGGTCATGACGGCACCCTGGTTCGACAGCATCACCAGGCCGATCGCGGCCGGGTGCGGCTCCAGGCGGACCGGTACCGCGATCGAGCAGGAGCCCTCTCGGACCTCCTCCTGGGTGGTGGCGTAACCCTCGTCGCGCACCTTGCGCAACTCGGCCACGAGCCGGCCCGGGTTGACGTGCGTGTGCCGGGTCGGGGCCTCCAGGCGGTGCGCGACATACGCCTCGCGGACCCACTCCTCCTCGTAGGCGAGCAGCACCTTGCCGACCGCCGTGGCGTGCAGCGGCAGCCGGCCGCCGACGCGCGAGGCCCGCGGAACGCGGGTCGAGCCGTAGATCCGGTCGATGTAGAGCGCCTCGTCCCCGTCGCGGATGGCGAGGTGCGCGGTCTCGTGGGTGAGCGAGAACAGGTCCTGCAAGTGGGGACGGGCGGTGTCGCGCAGGTGGCGGCCGGCGTTCTGGGCGACACCCCACAGGCGCAGGCCGACGATGTAGCGGCCGCGGTCGTCCCGTTCGAGGGCACCCCACTCGACGAGTTCCCCGACAAGCCGGTGAGCGGTGGGCAGCGGCACGTCGGCGTACTGGGCCAGCTCGCTGAGCGACAGCGCGTGCCGACCGCCTTCGAAAGCGCCGAGCAGCGCGAACACCTTGGTGGTCACGGTGCGACCGTCACCGCGCATGGCACCCTCCTTGGTCACGGTGCTGACATTGTCACGTGCGGCTTGTCACGTACGACGACACGGGCCCCGCGGGCCCGCGTCCGTCCCACGGCCGCCGGCCCGGCACGGTCGTGCCCGCAGCCGTCAGCCCTGCGCCGTCGGCCCGGCGCGACCCGCTGGGGGAGTGCGGGCCGGGGCGTGGCCCGCCGTCCGCCGGCCGGCCGTGCCGGGGACGCCGACGGCGTCGGGCGGACGGCCGGTGACGTACCTCGCCGAGCCGGCCGGTGAGGGGGCGCGGGCGGGGCAGGGCCAGGCTCAGCGCCCTCCCGGCCAGCCGGTGTAGGCCTCGGCGAGGTACGTCGACCCCGCGGCCGATCCCGTCACCGAGGCCAGCTCGCCCTCCTGGCGCCGCACGTCGAAGGGGGTTGCGTTCGGCAGTGCGTGCAGCATCGTCGTCATCCAGTAGGAGAAGTGCTGCGCCTTCCACACCCGGTGCAGCGCCCGCTCGCTGTAGCCCGCCAGCGGGGCCGGGTCGTCGGCGGCCAGCGCCCGCCCCAGCTCCCCGGCCAGCACCCGGACATCGGCGAGCGCGAGATTGAGCCCCTTGGCGCCGGTCGGCGGGACCGTGTGCGCGGCGTCGCCGACGAGGACGAGGCGGCCGTGGTGCATCGGTTCCTGGACGAAGCTGCGGAACGGAAGCACGGTCCGCGAGGTGATCGGCCCCTCCTTGAGCACATGGCCGTTGGCGCCCACGCGCGCCTGCAGCTCCGCCCAGATCCGTTCGTCGGACCAGGCGTCCGCGTCCTCGGCGGGATCGCACTGGAAGTACATCCGCTGCAGCGTCTCGGTGCGCTGACTGATCAGCGCGAAGCCGCGCGGCGAGTGGTTGTAGATGAGCTCCGGCGCGCTCGGCGGCGCCTCGGCGAGGACGCCGAACCAGGCGAAGGGGTACTCGCGGAAGTACTGGCGCCGCCCGGCCTCCGGCACCATCCGGCGGCACAGGCTCCGCGAGCCGTCGGCACCGACCAGGAACTCGGCTCGGACCTCGTGAGCGGCCCCGTCGACGTCGGTGAACCGCATGACCGGCGCGGAGAGGAGGTCGTCGACCGAGACGTCGGTGACGCCGAAGCGCACGTCGCCGCCGTCGCGTTCGCGGGCGTCGGCGAGGTCGGTGAAGACGTCCTGCTGGGGGTACAGGTACGTCGAGGCGCCGACCAGGCCGCGGAAGTCGATCCGGTGGCTGCCGCCGCCGAAGGCCAGCTCGATGCCGTCGTGCCGGTAGCCGTCACGGTGCACACGGTCCGAGACACCGGTGTCGACCAGCAGGTCCACGGAGTCCTGTTCGAGGATCCCGGCGCGGTGGGTCCGCTCGATCTCCTCGCGACTGCGCAGGTCGATCGCGACGGAGTCGATTCCGGCCCGCGCGAGCAGGTGGGAGAGCATGAGCCCGGCCGGACCTGCGCCGACTATGCCGACCCGGGTGCGGGAGTGGATGCGCGAGGACGACATACGGCTCATGGGCGGAGCCCTCCTTCGAGTTCTTCGAGTTCTTCGAGTACACCGTTGGCGACGGCGAAGGCGGAGTTGGCCGCCGGGACGCCGCAGTAGATCGCGGCCTGCAGCAGCACCTCTCCGATCTCCGCCGCGGACAGGCCGTTGGTGCGGGCCGCGCGGACGTGCATGGCCAGTTCCCCGTGGTGGCCCAGGGCGACCAGGGCGGTGAGGGTGACGCAGCTGCGGGTGCGCCGGTCCAGCCCCGGGCGGGTCCAGATCTCGCCCCAGGCGTAGCGGGTGATCAGGTCCTGGAACGGCTCGGTGAACGCGGTGGTTCCGGCCACCGCGCGGTCCACGTGCGCGTCGCCGAGGACGGCGCGGCGCACCCCCATACCGGCGGCGTGTGTCTCCTCGCGTGTCGCTCCCGCCGTGTCCGGGGCCGGGTCGAGATGGGCGAGCAGCGCGGCGAGCACGCGCCGCGGCTGCTCGGCGGGGGCGAGGTGGGCGGCCCCGGGGATCTCCACCAGGGTCGCGCCGGGAATGCCGTCGGCGAGTTCCCGGGCGTCGACCGGCGGGGTGGCCAGATCCTCGCGTCCGCCCACGACGAGTGTGGGCGCGCTGATCCGCCGCAGTTCGGCGCGCAGGTCGAATCCTGCCAGGGCGTCGCAGCAGGCGGCGTAGCCGTCCCGGTCACAGGCTCTCTGGTCCTCGACCAGGGCGGCGGCGGTCGGCGTCCCGGCGAAGGCCGGGGTGAACCAGCGGGCGGGCGCGTTGGCGGCGAGCTGGTCGAGCCCCTCCGTGCGCACCAGCTCGGCCCGCGCCTGCCAGGTTGCCGGTTCGGCGAAGCGGGCCGCGGAGCAGACGACCGTCAGCGATGCCACCCGCTCGGGGTGGTGGACGGCCAGCCAGGCGCCGATCGCACCGCCGAGCGAGACCCCCGCGTAGGCGAACCGGTCGACGCCGAGCGCGTCGGCGAGGGCGAGCACCAGTGCGCCGAGGTCGGCGACGGTGGTGTGTCCGGGCTCCGGGTCCGGCAGCACGGACGCGGGCGTGCCGCCGTGGCCCGGGAGGTCCCAGCGGATCACCCGGTGCCGCCGCGACAGCGCCGGGACGAGCGCGTCCCACAGCCTCAGCGAGGTGCCCAGGGACGGGCCCAGAAACAGCGGGGGAGCGTCGTCGCGCCCGTCGACACGGTGGTGGAGCAGCGTGGTCGACGCCTTCGGTGACGTCATGGCAGGTCCTCGGAGTGGTCGTGGCGGTGCCCCGGGCCGCGGCGCAGGGCTCGGTCGGTGAGCGGCGCGGCGGCGCCGAGGTAGCCGGTCGGGTCGAGCAGGTCCCGCAGCCGCTTCGGGGCGAGCAGGCCGGCGAGCGCCGGATCCTCCTCCAGTGCCTCGTCCAGCCCCAGGCCCTCGGCTGCCGCGGTCCGGGAGGCACGGGTGAGCAGGCTGCGCGCCTCGGCCCGGCCGACCAGCGGTTCGAAGGCGGCGACGAGGCGCTCGGAGACGATCAGTCCTTCCGTCAGTTCGAGGTGGGCACGCATCCGGTGGTCGGCCACCCGCAGCTCGGAGGCCATCCGGGCGGCGTCATGGGCCGCGCCGCCGACCAGGCGCAGGGCTTCGCGCAGGGTTTCCCACTCGGCGTGCCAGGCACCGGCCGGGCGTTCGTCCTCGGCGGCCATGGAGCCGAGGAGCACGGCCGCGAGCTGCGGCAGGCGGCGCGCGGCGGAGGCGATGAGGGTGGCCCGGACCGGGTTGGACTTGTGCGGCATGGCCGACGAGCCGCCGCCGCTGCCTTCCGCCACCTCCGCGATCTCCGTGCGGGAGAGCACCAGCACATCGGCGGCGATCTTGCCGAGCGCGCCGCCGACCAGGGCCAGCGCCGCGCCCAGGTCCGCGACGGGCATGCGCAGCACGTGCCACGGCAGCAGCGGCTCGGCGAGCCCCAGTTGCCGCGCGTACCGGGCGGAGAGCGGCAGCGCCTGTTCTCCGAAGCCGGCCAGCGTGCCCGCGGCACCGCCCAGTTGGGCGGGCAGCAGGACGGCGGCGAGCCGGTCCCTGGCGTCCAGGACCAGGTGCCGCCAGCCGGCCGCCTTCAGCCCGAAGGTGGTCGGTACGGCGTGCTGGGTGAGCGTACGGCCGGGCATCGGCGTCTCGCGGTGCGCGGCGGCGAGCCCGGCCAGCGTCGCGGCGGCACGGTCCAGGTCGGCCAGGATCAGCCGCCGGGCACGACCGGCCACCAGCATCAGTGCGGAGTCGAGGATGTCCTGACTGGTCGCGCCGTGGTGGATGTGGGCGGCGGCGCTCGGGACGGCCGCGGTGAGGTCCGCGACCAGCGGGATCACCGGATTGCCCCCGTCGCTGGCCCGCAGCGCGAGCGAGCGGGCGTCGAAGCGCTCGGCGCGCGCGGCCGCGGTGACGGCGTCGGCCGCCTCGGCGGGTGCGAGGCCGAGTTCGGCCCGCGCCCGCGTCAGAGCCGCCTCGGCGTCGAGCATGGCCTGGAGGAAGCCGTGGTCGCCGGTTGCGGCCTCGACCGGCGAACCCGCCCACCCGGGTGCCAACAGGCCGACGTCGGCGGGCACATCAGCGGAAGTCAAGGAAGACCGTCTCCTCTCCGGGGCTTCCTTGCAGGCGGATGTCGAAGCGGTGGACACCGTCGCGTTCCCGTACGGCCAGCAGCGTCGCGCGCCGGTCGGCCGGGAGACCGCGAAGCAGTGCGTCGTCCTCGTGACCCGGCAGGTAGGCGCGGGTGTGCAGATGGTGCAGCAGGCCGCGGGCGAACACCACGACACCGAGGTAGGGTGCGTCGGCGGGCGGCGGAAGCGTGCGCAGCGTGTAGTGGCCGTCGGCGTCCACGGCGACGCGGCCGAAGCCGGTGAAGTCCACCCCGTGACGGCCGAGGACCGCGCCGGTGACGGGGTCGCGGCGCATCGAGCCCGGCGCACCGGCCCGTGAACCCTCCGGGCTCGCCTGCCAGAACTCCAGCAGCGCGTCGGGGACCGGCCGTCCCTCGCCGTCCAGCACCCGTCCGTGCAGGGTCATGGCCCGCGGGTCGCCGACCGGTGCGACGTCCCCGCCGCCCGCGAACGGCAGGGCGTACCCGAAGAAGGGGCCCACGGTCTGAGAGGGCGTGACGCCCCTCGAGGTCACCTGGCTGCTCACCGGTCCTCGTCCTCCTGCTGCTCGGTCCACGTGGCTCCGGGGCCGTCGAGGACGATGTCGAAGCGGTAACCCAGCGACCATTCGGGCCGGGACAGCTCGTGGACGTATGCGGCGATCAGCCGCTCGCGGGCCGCGGGGTCGGTGATGGACTGGTAGATCGGGTCGTGGGCGAAGAGCGGATCGCCCGGGAAGTACATCTGGGTGATCAGGCGCTGGGTGAACGCGGTGCCGAAGAGCGAGAAGTGGATATGAGCCGGCCGCCAGGCGTTGAGGTGGTTGCGCCACGGGTACGCACCCGGCTTGATGGTGGTGAACGCGTATCCGCCCTGGTCATCCGTCAGGCAGCGTCCGACGCCGGTGAAGTTGGGGTCGAGCGGCGCCGGGTGCTGGTCGCGCTGGTGGGCGTAGCGACCGGAGGCGTTGGCCTGCCAGATCTCGACGAGTTGGCCGCGCACGGGGCGCCCGTCGCGGTCGAGCACCCGGCCGGTGACGGTGATGCGCTCGCCCAGCGGCTCGCCGGGGTGCTGGCGTGTCAGATCGCCGTCCAGCGCGGTCACGTCGGTGTGTCCGAAGACCGGGCCGGTCAGCTCGACCGCCTCCGGGTCCTCGACCGCGACCAGCGGTTGGGTGGGGTGGCGCAGCAGCGTGCTGCGGTAGGGGGCGTAGGAACGGGACGGGTGGACGCCGCCGTCCGTCCGGACCGCCGCCATCTCGGCGTCGATCACGCTTTGCTCGATGAGCCGGCTCATCTCCTTGTCCTTTCTACGGTTCAGCGTTCGAGTACGAGGGCGAGGCCCTGCCCGACACCGATGCACAGCGTGGCGAGCCCGGCGCCCGTGCCGTGGGCGGCGAGCTGGTGGGCGACGGAGCCGACGAGGCGGGCGCCGGAGGCCCCGAGGGGGTGGCCGACGGCGAGCGCGCCGCCGCGCGGGTTGACCTTGGCCGGGTCCAGCTCGGGCAGTTCCGCGAGGCAGCCCAGGGCCTGGGCGGCGAACGCCTCGTTCAGCTCCACGGTGAGCAGGTCGTCGAAGCCGAGCCCGGCCCGTTCCAGGGCGCGGCGGCCGGCCTCGACCGGTCCGAGGCCGAACCACTGGGGCTCGATCGCGCTGACCGCGCCCGCGCGGATCCGTGCCAGCGGTTCGCGGCCGAGTTCGGCCAGCGCGTGCTCGCCGACCAGGAGCAGGGCCGCGGCGCCGTCGTTGAGCGGGGAGGCGTTGCCGGCGGTCACCGTGCCGTCGGGGAGGAAGGCGGGCTTCAGACGTGCCATCGAATCGGGCGTGCCACCGTCGCGGACGCACTCGTCGCGCGGCAGGTCCACCCCGTCGACCGGGACGATCTCGGCGTCGAGCAGGCCGTCCCGCCAGGCGCGCGATGCCTTCTCGTGGCTGGCGAGCGCGAAGAGGTCCTGCTCCTCACGGCTGATCGCGTGCTTGGCGGCGATCAGCTCGGCGCTCTCGCCCAGCGGTATGGTCCACTCGGTCGGCATGAGCCGGTTGACCATCCGCCAGCCGAGCGTCGTCGAGTGGAGCTCCTGGTGCCCGGCGGGGAAGCCGCGCTCGGGCTTGGGCAGAACCCAGGGGGCTCGGCTCATGGACTCCACGCCGCCGGCGACGACGATGTCCGCGTCGCCGACGCGGATGGCGCGCACCGCCTGGATCACCGCCTCCAGACCCGAGCCGCAGAGCCGGTTGACGGTCACGCCGGGCACGCCGACGGGCAGTCCGGCCAGCAGTACGGCCATCCGGGCGACGTTGCGGTTCTCCTCGCCCGCGCCGTTGGCGTTGCCGAGCACGACGTCGCCGATCCGGGCGGGGTCCAGGCGCGGGGTGCGCGCCAGCAGTGCCGCGATCACGCGGGCGGCCAGGTCGTCCGGGCGGACGCCCGACAGGGCCCCGGCGTACCTGCCGAAGGGGGTGCGCACGGCATCGACCACGTAGACGTCGTTGATCCGCTCGGACATGCTCAGTGCTCCTTCGCGGGCAGAACTTCGGCGGCGGTGCGTTCTCGCAGCTTGTCGGCCGTGACGCCGGGGGCGAGCTCGACCAGGCGCAGCCCGTCCCCGGTGACGTCGAGGACGCCGAGGTCGGTGATGACACGGTCGACGCAGCGACGGCCGGTCAGCGGCAGGGTGCAGTCGGCGACGATCTTCGCGCTGCCGTCCTTGGCGGTGTGTTCCATCACGACGATGACCTTGCGGGCGCCGTGGACCAGGTCCATCGCGCCGCCCATGCCCTTGATCATCTTGCCGGGGACGGCCCAGTTCGCCAGGTCACCGCGGGCGGAGACCTGCATCGCGCCCAGCACGGCGACGTCGATGTGGCCGCCGCGGATCATGCCGAAGGAGAGGGCGGAGTCGAAGAAGGCCGCGCCGGGCACGACGGTGACGGTCTCCTTGCCCGCGTTGATCAGGTCGGGGTCGACCCGGTCCTCGGTCGGGTAGGGGCCGACGCCGAGGATGCCGTTCTCGGACTGCAGCACCACGTCGACGCCTTCGGGCAGGTGGTTCGGGATCAGCGTCGGCAGGCCGATGCCGAGGTTGACGTAGGCGCCGTCGGGCAGTTCACGGGCGGCTCGGGCGGCCATCTCGTCTCGGGTCCAGCTCATCGGGCCGTCGCTCCCGTCTCGCTCACGGTCTTCTTCTCGATCCCCTTGGCCGCGGCCTGTTCCGGCGTCAGCTCCACCACCCGCCGCACGAACACACCGGGCAGGTGCACCTCGTCCGGGTCGATCGCGCCGGGCTCGACCAGCTCCTCCACCTCGGCGATCGTGATCCGGCCCGCCATCGCGGCGAGCGGGTTGAAGTTGCGCGAGGCCTTGCCGAAGACGAGGTTGCCGTGCCGGTCGCCCTTCACGGCGCGCACCAGCGCGAAGTCGGTCGTGATGCCGCGCTCCAGGACGTATGCGCGGCCGTCGTACTCGCGCACCTCCTTGGCGGGCGAGGCCACCGCGACGCCGCCGTCCGCGTGGTAGCGCCACGGCAGCCCGCCCTCGGCGACCAGGGTGCCGACGCCGGCGGGGGTGAAGAAGGCGGGGATGCCCGCGCCCCCCGCCCGCAACCGCTCGGCCAGCGTGCCCTGCGGAGTGAGCTCCAGCTCCAGCTCACCGGAGAGGTAGCGGCGGGAGAACTCCTTGTTCTCACCCACGTACGAGCCGGTGACCCGCACGATCCGGTCGGCCGCGAGCAGGATGCCCAGCCCACCGCCGTCCACGCCGCAGTTGTTGGAGACCAGGCTCAGGCCCCCGGCGCCCTGCCGGTGCAGGGCCCGGATGAGTACGTCCGGGACGCCGCTCAGCCCGAAACCGCCTACGGCCAGCGATGAGCCGTGACCGATGTCGGCCACGGCCTCGTCGGCCGATCGCACCACCTTGTCCATGTCTTCGCCTTTGTTCTCGTCGGCCTCGCGGCGGCCTGCCCCAAACCGCGCGTTCGCCTAATGAACTATCCTTCACATTCCGCGTGCAGTGAGTGTCGATCCAGCCACTGCGCCTGTCAAGGCCCCGTCCACGATCGGAGCGCCGCAAGGGCACCGGACGGAGGTACGGTGCGAAGCCGAGGAGGGACCCATGCCACCGACCACCGCCGACTCGTCCGTCGGGCCGCTCGAACGCGGACTCGCCGTCCTGCGCGCGCTCGCCCAGGCGCCCAACGCACGGTTGCGGCCCAGCGAACTGGTCACCCTGACCGGCCTGGCCCGCTCGCCCGTCGACCGGATCGCGACCACCCTGGTCCGGCTCGGGTACCTGCGCGAGGACGACCGGGAACTGGTGCTCGCACCCCGGCTGATCGAGCTCGGCCTCGCCTATCTGCACAGCAGCGGCATCCCCGAGGCGCTCGGGCCGCTGGCCGAGGCGCTCGCCGACGAACTGGACGAGTCCGTCTCACTGGCCGTCCCCGACGGCGACGCGGTGCGCTTCGTCGTGCAGAGCAACCGCCGGCGCACGCTCTCCGTCTCCTTCCGCGTGGGCGACGCGCTGCCCGCCGAGCGCTGCGCCCCCGGCGAACTCTTCGCCGCCGACTGGGACGCCCGGCAGTACGCGCGGTGGCAGGCCCGGGCCCAGGCCGACCCGCACGACGCGGGCTTCCCGGCCGTGCCGCGCCCCAGGCCGCGGGCCCGGCCGACCGAGGCGGAGCTGCGGGCCCGCGCGGCCGAGTCGCGCGAGAACGGCTGGGCGCTCGACGACCAGCGGATCGAACCCGGCCTGGTCGCCGTCGCCGTCCCCGTGCACGACCTGGAGGGGCGCGTGGTCTGCGCGTTGAGCGTCGTCAGCCACACCAGCCGCCATTCGGCGCGGGGACTGCTCGACTTCGCCCTGGACCGGATGCGGAACACGGCCGAGCGGATGAGCCGCGCGCTCACCGAACCGGGCGTCAGGCCACCGGCCCGGGTCCCGGACCGGGACCATTCCCTGGATGCCAAGCGGGAGTTGGGGCCGGAGTACCTGCAGTCGCTGGCCCGGGGCCTGTCCGTGCTGGCCGTTCTCGACCGCCCGGCCGGAATGACGCTCTCCGCCGTGGCCGAGGCCACCGCCCTGCCCCGCGCCACGGCCCGGCGCTCACTGCTGACACTGCAGCACCTCGGATACGTCGCCACCAACGCGGACGGCCGTCGGTTCGCCCCGCTGCCCCGGGCACTCGACCTCGGTTACTCGCCCCTGTCCGCGCTCTCGCTCGCGGAGCTGGCGCAGCCCCACCTGACCACGCTGGTCCGCGAGTTGCACGAGTCCGCCTCGGTCGCCGTGCTGGACGGCGACGACGTGCGCTACATCGCCCGCGTCGCGGCCGGACGGATCATGAGCGTGGCGATCACGATCGGTACGCGCTTCCCCGCGCACGCGACCTCTCTCGGCCGGGTGCTGCTCGCCGGACTCCCGAACGAGCGCCGCGCCCGGTGGCTGCGCGACGCCCACCTCAAGCCGTTCACCGACCACACCGTCACCAGCGCGGACCGTCTCTCCGTCGTGCTGGAGCGGGCGGCGCACGACGGCTTCGCACTGGTGGACCAGGAGTTGGAGGAGGGCCTGCGCTCGATCGCCGTCCCGCTCCTGGGACGCGACGGGCAGGTGATCGCCGCGGCCAACGTCTCCCTTCATGCCGGCCGCACCTCCGCCGACGAGGCCCGCAGGACCGTCCTGCCCGCCCTGCGCGCCGCAGCCGAACGGATCAGCGCCGATGTCGCTCTGGTCTCCGACGTGCGCCTGCCGCCACTTGCCTGAGCTTGTCGTCCGACCCCGGCGCTCGATGGCGTGGGCAAGTTTCTCCGCGGACCGGCCGGGCATGGGCTGGGCGGCGGATGGCCCGTCGGCGCGATCCGCGCGATCGGGGTCAGTCCTCGGGAGTGATCGGTTGCCATGCGTAGCGGCGTGT
Source organism: Streptomyces sp. NPDC002476 (assembly GCF_042889785.1). Lineage (NCBI taxonomy): Bacteria > Bacillati > Actinomycetota > Actinomycetes > Kitasatosporales > Streptomycetaceae > Streptomyces > Streptomyces sp. NPDC002476. The sequence goes on from NZ_JBIARH010000008.1 coordinate 275,882, forward strand.
GCCGGGGATGTGCGTGCACACCAGGGCGTAGGCCTCGGGGCTGAAGGCGACGCTGTAATCCTGGTCCGCAGAACAGGTGCTGAAGGCGGTGGGCCCTTCGGGGTCGGCGGGGCCGCGCTCGGCGTCGGCGGGGACGGTGCGGGCGGGGGCGGTCGGCGGACGGCTCCCCCCGGGGGCGCCCGGCTGGTCGGGGCTGCCGCTGGTCAACGCCGCGGTCGCGGCGAGGCCCGCCAGCAACGCGGCGCCGACGCCGAGGGCCACCCAGGAGCGTCGGCGGTGGGGGGACCGGTCGGTGACGGGAAGGGGCGCGTCGCCGAGTTGGTCAGCGATGAGGAAGGGCTCGTCCTGCCACTGCAGGGGCCAGTGTTCGGTTCCGTGGGCGATGCGGGCGGCGGTGATCGCGTCGAGGGCCGCCGCGGCGGTGGGCCGGTGCTCGGGCCGCTCTGCGGTCATGGCGGCGAGCAGTGCCGGTGGGGCGCCCAGGGCGCGCAGTACGAGCCCGGCGGCGTAGATGTCCTGGGCGGGTGAGCTGTCGGCTCCGGCACGGATCTCGGGGGCGAGGTAGTCGGGTGTGCCCGCGATGTACGCGGGTGCGGTGAGCTGGAGGTGGGGCAGGACGCGGGCGATGCCGAAGTCGCTGAGGTAGGCGTGGGGGCGGGCGGCCCCGGTCGCGGCGAGGAGGATGTTCGAGGGCTTGACGTCGCGGTGCACGAGGCCGGCGGCGTGCACCGCGACGAGCGCGTCCAGGATCTGTTCGGCGAGGAGCAGGCCGACGGCGGGCGGCAGTTCACCGTAGTCCGCGAGAAGCCCGGCGAGCGTGCCGCCGCGGACCAGGGGCAGCACCAGCCAGGCCTCGCCGTCGCGGACGAACCAGTCGACGGGGGCGAGGACATGGGGGTGCCCGAGGCGTATCGATTGCTCGCACACCAGCCGCAGCAGCGACTCGACGTCGGCGCCGCCGGTGACCTTCACCGCCACGTCCCTGCTGTGATGCGTGTCCACGGCCCGCCAGACCGTGCCTTGGGCGCCGCGCGCGATCGGTGCGAGCAACCGGTAACGGTCGGCGAGCATCCCCCCTGCTTCCATGCGCCGTAGCGTACCGGCGCACGGGATCAACGGCGTCAGGCGCCGGCGAGCGTCAGGATCACGGTGTCGGCGGTGGTGGTGATCTGTACGGCGGTCATGCCCGAGGTCGCGGTGAACGTGCCGCCGATGTCGACCACGGTGTACTGGGCGCCTTCGAGGGCGGACCGGTAGGCGTCGAGCGTGGCCTCGGGGTCGTCCGTGCGGTACGTGAGGACGTACGCGCCCTTGCCTCCCGTCACGGAGGTGAGCTCCCCCTTCGGCAGCGGCAGGCCGGCGGGCAGGTCGTCCGGGGCCTTTACGTCGGCGGGGCCGGCGTTGGAAGAGGCGCCCGTATCGCCGGAGGCGGTGGCGTCCGAAGCGGCGGTGGCGGCAGCGGGCTTGTCGGAGTTCTTGGGGGCGGCGTCGTCGCTGCCGCAGGCGGTCAGGCCGAAGGCGGCGAGGGCGGCGACAACGGCGAGCGAAGTGGTGCGCTTCCAGGACACGATGACTTCCCGTCAATTGGGGGTGGGTCGAGCTTCCGGAAGGAGATTGACACATGAAAACGATTTTTGACAAGTGTAAAAACTGCTAGCGTGTACCCATGGACAAGGCCGCCACGACGCGCAACCAAGAGCTCCAGCGCCAGTGGTACGGCGCTCCGCTCGGTGAACTCTGCCGTGACCTGTGCACCCTGTTCGCGGTGACCCAGTCCGGCCTCGCGGAGATCCTCGGGGTCTCGCCGGCCATGCTCAGCCTCGTCATGAGCGCTCAGCGCGCCCGGATCGCCAACCCCGACGCCGCAGCCCGCCTCTCGGCGGTGCTCCACCTCGCCCACGACGTCCGTACCGGCGCCGTGCCGGCCGCCACCGCGCGCGAGACGCTGGAGACCATCCGGGCCAGTCGAACCCCCGGCCAGGACTCACTGGGCGCCGCCTCGCCCCAGCCCGCTCCTTCCCGGCCGGCCCCGCCCCCCGCCCACGGCCCGGCCCAGGATCTGGACACGCGCTTCGCTCTAAGGTTGCGCGATCTGCTCAACTCCCGTGCCGGCGCTGCGGAGATCCTGGCAGCCGCGGCCCTCCTCGAAGCCGACCATCCCGGCCTCGCCGACATCCTCCGCACCTGCGGCGCGGGGAGAACCGACGAGGCCGTGACCCTTGTCCGCCGGCTCGGCGCCGGTCACGGTGTCAGTGACCTGCGCGGCTAGGTCGTTTCCTTCGGATCACCCGGCTGGCCAGATGATGACGGCGGCGTCGGGGAACAAGAAGGGCGTCACCCATTCATTAGATCAGGTGTTCGGATTCCTTGCCGAGTCGAGCCCACAGCATTGATCTCTGTCCACAGGGAGACCTCCTTGGCCTCGATCCACCGACCCGCGCCTTGTGGATAACGTCCCGGAAAACGAAGAAGTGCCTTGTGACCTGCGATGATGGGAGTTCTTCAGGCTTCCGGCACGCACAATCAGCAAGGCACTTCCGAGATGCAGGCTTCCCACACGCGGGCGGCGGTCTCCGCTGCCTTCGATGACGCGAACCTGATCGCGCATGCCGGGCTGGTGCCGGTGATGCGGCTGGCCGAGCGGTGCGTTCTGCCCCGGCTGGTGAGGGAGAAGGTGAGGCTGACCGGGACGAAGAACGGCGCGGGCGCCTCGGCGGACGCCAAGGTCACCGGCAGGTGATGACACCACGTGGAACAAGCCCGCGAGGTCGCGGACGTCAGAGCCATGCCCCGCGTCGACCACGCGGCTGAGGGTGCCGACGTCGTACGCGTCGCCTTCGACACGGGACGGTTTTCCTCGTCGACCGCGGCAGGTGGGACTCACACCCCTCATCCGCGAAGCCGCCGACCGCCAGACTGCGGCCCTCCGCCAACGCCGCGAACCCGAAGAGGCGCTCACCGAGATCGCCGCCCAGGAGGAAATCCTCCGGACCCAGGCCCTTGCCCGGCAGCGCCGCACCCGGCCCGACGGCACCCTCGAAGACAGCATCCGGGCTGCCCTGTGGTGGGCTCGTGCCGAGAGGGTCGGGACAGCGCCCTGCGAGAACGCGGCTCCGGCAGTTCTGGGAAAGACGGCGTGAATCGGCGGCCCCGGGCCACGAGTTCAGTGGTCGAGGCAACACGTCTTCGGGAACAGCTTTCCAGGAACGTTGAGGGACGCAAAAGCCGGCCCCGGTTCGAACTACCCGAACCGGGGCCGGCTTTTCGCGCGTCTATGCGACGGTTGGAAGGCCCTGCGGAGAGTTCAACGTGCGGATTGCGATCGCCTGACTCACGGCGAAGAGCGCGACCTCCAGGGCAATCGCGAGCACAGCGATGACGATCACCGAGGTAGCTGCAGTGAGGGATGCGGCTGCGATCAGCGCCGTGGCGACGATGTTCACGCCCATGACGAGCTTCAGTGCCAGACGGATCTGGAGCCGGGAGACCATCCAAAGGACGAGGCCCGACCAGATCGCCACGACGACTCCAGTCGCGAACAGGAGCGGCAGCGGGAGCTCGACAACGGTCACGATCTGCGGTGCGGTCACCGCGACGAACACGCCAAGAACAAGGCAGTATGCGGCGTCGAGACGGAGGCTCCACACGCCGAGCTTGCGGCCATTGATTCGGGACATGCCGCCAGTATCCCGCGCTTACCTTTCAGAGATGCGGGCCACCCTCGCTCGAAGAGCGCGTCGACTGCGCGGAGCGGGTTTCCTGCGGGCGGGGATGTTCCGGCGGGTCCCGTCGCCGAGGGCGCAGCCAGGTGCACGGGGGCCGATGCCCCTGTCGAATCACGCGGCGGGGATATCGGCTCACAGCAAGCCGCCCCGCATTCCCGGAGTGGAGGGCGGGGCGGCGCATAGCCGGGACACGAGCAGGACACACTTGGCCCAAGTTGTTCGACACACCGGGAGCAGTGCGTTGTCGTGGAGAGATGCGGTCCAGCCGGCCCTGAGGATGCTGCTCCAGCCGGAGACCCGGATCGACCCGTACCTGGAGATATTGCGCCTGGGCGCGGAACACGAGGACATCGAGGCTCGGGACATCGTGGTGCCCCTGGCCCTGGGCGGCGCGCTGGTGACCGGCACCCTGGTCTCCACCGACACCTGGGAACGCCTGCACCTGCGTCAGCTCGGCAACCACGACGACACCCTGCGCCGAGTCGTACGCCACGCGGTCGCGCACCTGGACGAGGCCGCCGAGAAACGCCGACGCCCCCGCGACATCGACCACCGCTTCCTTCACCTGCGGGACGTGACATACCGCTCCGGACGAACCACCTACGCCCTGCCGGCCCGGCGCGGCTCCATCTCGGCGGTCAGCGGCTGGACCCTCGGCGAACCCGACAAGAGCTGACCTGTCGCCTTCTTCCCTGCTGATCGGCGCCTATGGCCCTGGGGCTGCGCCGAGTACGAGCCCAGGCCCGATGCCGTCCCGGACAATGCGCAGAGACGGCGGTTCGGTGAGGAGACTGGAACCCCAGCACGCCCCTGCCGCGCCGAGACATCGCCAGCGCCGGGCCCACGATGCTGGTGGACGAACCCGACATTCCCCGGCAGCGCCTCCGCACGGGTGGCTGATCGGGCGGGGCCTGGTCCAGCGGCCGTTTTGCTCGGACCGGCGCTGCGACGACGGAATCCGGCTGGACACCGGGACCGGATGCGAGAACTGCCAGAACGTAATCCACACCCGCCGCGCCCGCCGGGCCCGGATCGGCGCGGAGGTCGACCGGGAGCTGCCCGGCCTGTCCGACGGCGAGCGCCGGAGCGTCCTCGAGGAGCGGCTGCGCGAGGAGGCGGCCATCGAGGCGGAGGATTCGTGTGGCGGCGCGAGCAGGCCCGCGAACAGCAGGCCCGCCGCGATGCCGCCCGCGCGGCGGCCCAGGAGCGGGCGGAGACAGAACGCGCGGCCGCGGCCGCCGCCGACGCGGCCCGGCAGGCCCTGCCGTGCGAGGACTGCGGGCAGGAGCGGTCGTCCGGGCTGAGCGAGGCGTGCGGCTACCGGCGCCGGACCGAGGCGGTGATCGTGGAGACCGGACTGGTCGCCGCGCCCTGGACGGACCGGCTGCCCGGGCTCGCTGCACGTCCGCTGAACAACAACGCCACCGGGGCGGTGATCGCATGACCGAGCTGAGCGGCGGCGACCTCGCCCGCCAGGCTCTGGTCGCGGCCCGGGAGGCGGCGAAGAAGAACAGCGCCGCCCGGACGAAGAAGCCCAAGCGGCGCAGCACCGCCGTGGTGCGGCGGGACGGGCGCGAGCCGCTCGGGCTCGGTGCGGCGATCGGCATGATGATGACCGAGCGCGGCCGCCCAGACGTTGAAGGCGGCGTCACGGGGCCGGCGGCTGTATCGACGGTTTGCGCGCCATCGCCCGCAGCAGGGGCTTCAGAAGGATCACCAGGTCAGTGGCAAGAGCCCTTGCTGAAGGTCGCGTGGGAGAGGTAGAACGCGAGCATCCCCGGGTCGGGGGGCGGCCGGTCCTCGGCCCCCGGGAAGACTACGGGGGGCTGCTCGTCCAGGGTCAGCGTGATGCGGACGCAGTACTCCGTCTCGGTGTCCTCAGTGCTGACCGTGTAGCCTGCACCCTCCTCTTCACGCGTGTCGACGCCGTGCCCTGGCCCGATGCCGCTCTCCCGGATCGCCTCCGCGATCAGGAAGCCGTGGTCGCCCTCCAGGCTTGTGTAGTGCCGTTTGCCGCCTAGATCTTGGACGCCCTTGCGGACGGCGTCGCGGAGTTCGCCCTCACTCCACGTCGACTCGGCCTGCATACCGAACAGCACGCCGAGCGCGACAAGCGGCGTGAGGATGATGAGTGCGAGACCAACCGGGTTGCGGTGGTTGTAGACGTACCGGCTGGTTCCCAACTTGCTCCGGATGAAGACGGGTTCTTCGCTCAACGTGCTGCCTGCACACCGCCGATGTGCGCTGCCCAGGCATCTGCCCGGAGCGCGAGCTTCGGGGCATCGGGGCTCTGCGGGGGCACGTCCTCAAACGGTCCGTCGAACTCGGCTTCGGCTCGGTTGCTGCGGGCCGAGAACCTGCGGTGAGGTGCGGTCGTCATCTGATTCCTCCGTGGATAACTCCGCCCTTCAGGGCGGAGAGGAAATGGACTCCTGCGGAGCAGGGCAAGGGCTGCGATTCGCCGCCGGGGCGGATCGCAGTGCTCTGACCAGCAGATTTGATCTTTACGTGTGGGCTCATTAGTTTGTGAGCATGGCCGCGAATCACGTGAAGCGGGCGTTCAAATACCGCTTCTATCCGACCGATGTGCAGGCAGCTGAGCTGTCGCGCACGTTCGGATGCGTGCGCAAGGTCTACAACCTGGCGCTCGCGGCCCGCACGGAGGCGTGGACGCGGCAGGAGCGGGTCAACTACAACGCCACCTCGGCGATGCTGAC